>JAJAYN010000085.1 GCA_026786225.1 Burkholderiales bacterium
GTGTCCGCCATAGCATCTGGCTGCGTAGAGCGCCATTTGGCAGGAGCTTCAGACGTGTTTGGTCCAGAAACCCACACCAATAGGCGATCTACGTTTTCGCTTGCACTTGTTGATCTGGCCACTAGTTTTTCTTGATTCGTCGTCCCGGCGCAACCCTTGTGTTTGTTCGCTGGAATGACGGTAATTTGGTGTTCGCGCTGCTTAATTGTCGGCTTTACGCTTGAACAGCAAAACCTTAAGCACCAGCGCAACCCCAACAAGCACCGTCACCCCACCAACAATGGCACTGCCATTCAACGTTTCACCGTAGAAAATCACACCCCAGATCACGCCGAACACCAGTACCAGAAACGTCACCGAACTTGCTCGCGCATCAACAGTGAAGCACGACACCAGAGGACATGGGTTACCACTCTACGCTCGATGAGTTCGGCAGTGGCTTGTCGTCGTTCGCGTATCTGAAAAATCTACCGGCCGATTACTTGAAAATTGACGGCGTACGTCGCTTACCCCCGGCTGATGGACGTCATTTACGTATCTGGCCGAAGGGGAGCGCCACGCCGTTTCGCGTTTGGCGAACGCGCCGAGGCAATTAGTGGGAACAGGCTACAATATTAAAAAATAATATTCAAACCAAGTAGTACAGCAATTAAATCAATATTAGTCATTACTTTCCCGGAGGATGTATGAAATTCAAGAGTCTCGTTTTAGCCGCAGCGGCATTCGCGGCAAGCAGTATCGTCGGCGCGCAAACCTACCCCACCAAACCGGTCACGATGATCGTTCCCTTCGCGGCCGGCGGACCGACCGATACCGTTGCGCGTACCGTCGCCTCGGTCATGTCAAAAACCCTTGGCCAGACCGTGGTCGTGGAGAACGTTGGCGGTGCCGGCGGTACGATTGGCGTCGGTCGTGTCGTGGCAGCCGCCAATGATGGCTACACGTTTCTGCTGATGCATATCGGCATTTCAACTGCGCCCTCGCTGTACCGCACCTTGAAATACGATGTGAACAAGGATCTGGAGCCGATTGGCCTGGTGACCGAAGTACCGATGACGCTCATTGCCAAGACGGCCTTTCCGCCAAAGGATTTCAAAGAGCTGGTTAGCTATGTGAAGGCCAACAAGGACAAGGTTTCCTACGCCAACGCTGGTATCGGCTCCGCCTCACACCTTTGCGGCATGCTGTTCATGACAGCCATTCAAACCGATGTGCTGACCGTGCCTTATAAGGGCACCGCCCCGGCGATGACCGATCTACTCGGCGGCCAAGTCGATTTCATGTGTGACCAAACCACTAACACCACGTCGCAGATCAAAGGCGGCAAGGTGAAAGCATATGGTGTGACCTCGTTGACACGGGTTGCTTCATTGCCTGATCTGCCCACCCTTAACGAAGCGGGATTGAAGGACTTCAGCGTAGGCGTATGGCACGGCGTGTGGACGCCCAAGGGCACGGCGAAAGCGATCAACGACAAGCTGGGCGCGGCGCTACAGGCTGCCCTCAAGGACGACACAGTCAAAGCCCGGTTCGCCGAATTGGGTACAGCGCCAGAGCCACTCGCCCGCCAAACGCCCGATGCACTTCGCGCGCATCTGGCAGCCGAGATTACCAAGTGGGCTCCGATCATCAAGAAAGCCGGCGTTTACGCTGACTAAACAGGCACCCATATCAGTTGAAGAACGCCCGGCTCGCCGGGCGTTTTCATTTGCGGCTAAACTCCCTCGCATGGTCAAAAAAGCATTCACCCAAAATACCATCGCCATGGTGTACGACTTCGACGGCACCCTTTCGCCGCAACCGATGCAGGAATACACCGTCCTGCCAAAGTTCGGCATTGAACCTGAGGCCTTCTGGGCACGCGTGCACAAAGAGGCAACGGAGACGGGCTCCGATCCGATGCTCGTTTACATGCGCCTGATGATGGAGATGCTGTACAAGAACGATGAGGTACACATTACGCGCGATGATTTTTCCGCGATGGCCGCCGGGATCCAGTATTTTCCGGGCGTTGAAGCCTGGTTCCCGAACATCAACGCTTATGTCAGAAAACGTGGCGGCACAAGTGTAAACGTGCACCACTACATTATTTCTGCCGGGCAGAAGGAAATTCTGGAAGGTGTATCGATCCGCAAATACTTTAAACAGATTTACGCGTCCGAGTACCACTTCAATCAGTACGGCATCGCGACCTTCCCGAAGCTGCTTATCACCGACACCTCCAAGACGCAGTTTCTGTTCCGCATCAACAAGGGCAAGGAGGGGCTGTCGGAGTCGATCAACGAGCACATGCCCGAAGCCGAACGGCCAATTCCGTTCTCAAACATCATCTATATCGGTGACGGCATGACCGATGTGCCGTCCATGGCGCTGACCACCAAGAGCGGCGGGCATTCGCTGGCGGTATTCAATCCGAAGCTCGCCAGGAGCAAAGCGACCTGTGTGCGCCTGCTGGACGCGGGGAGAGTGGATTTCATCGCGCCCGCCGACTACCGCGCGACCAGCAAATTGACCAAACGCGTGCAGCTCCTGCTCGACTCGGTAATTGCCGGCATCGCCTATCAGGCTGAAGTGGCGGCTTGCAAAGCGGAAAACGCTTGACCTCAGGAA
>JAJAYN010000086.1 GCA_026786225.1 Burkholderiales bacterium
CCAGCCATAGGCCAGCACGCTTTGGAACGATGACAAACGGCGGCGCATGAGCGAAGAGCCACCGCGCTGCGTGGTGGAGTAGTCCTTGCCTTTCAGGACTTGCGCTGACATCCACAGCGCCAGCAACGAGAATGCGACCATGATCACGCTGATCACGTAGCCGATAGGATCTTCAAGGCCAACCGATGTGATGCGCAAATATGCTTGCGGCGCGAGCATATTTGTCACGTTCAGCACCAATGGCGTGCCCAGATCGTCGAATACCTTGATAAACACCAGCGATGCGCCAGCAACGTACCCGGGCATGGCGAGCGGAAAAACGATGCGCCTGAAAAGTCGAAAGCCGTGCGCGCCAAGATTCTGGGCGCTTTCTTCCATTGCGCTGTCAATATTGTTTAGCGCAACCGTGAGATTCAGGAGAATGAACGGAAAGTAATGCAGGCTTTCCACGAACACCACACCGGTTAGACCTTCCATCAGCGGGACCGTCATACCGAACCAGTCACTGAGCAACAGATTGACTGACCCCGAACGACCAAATATGAGTTGCATCGCGACCGCGCCAACGAAAGGCGGCATGATCAGCGGCAAGACGCCAAGTGTCTGGATAAGAAGTGCGCCGCGGAACTCAAACCGAACAGTCAGGTATGCAAGTGGTAGCGCGATGACGGACGCTAAAAACACGCTTGCCAGCGCAACGAGCAGGCTATTCAAAAACGACTCCTGCATCAGGGAAATGCCGAAGAACGCACCAAAATGGGAAAGTGTCACGCCCCCGCTTCCGTCAGCGAAAGCGATGTAGACGACGTTCCCGACTGGAATAACTAAAAAAGCGAGTAAAAACAATGCGATCGATAACGTCGCCAGCGCTTGCAGAAAGGTGAATTGGCGCGCTTTTTTGTTCATTCGACTCCCGGTGGCAAGCTCCAACCTTCTGATTTTATTGCTGAAAAATCAGGTACATTCGGCTTTTTGTAGAAGTGTTTCCTAAAAAACTATTTTAAGTTATTATTAATACGAGATATTAAGTTCGCAAAGCGCACTCACTTCGGGCAGGCTGTATCGGGAGCAAGTTCACGCGGTTGCGTATGTTGAACGCTGAAATGCACGGCCCAAGTCATCAATGAAAAATTTAATCAAGCGAACTGGGTGTTGGGAGGAAATGTGGCGCTGACTGATGTACTGCAGATTGTAAGCCTCACCGATCCGGGCAGGGTTCGTGGCCATAATGAGGATTGTGTCGAATCACGTCCAGAACTTGGCGTTGTCGTGCTTGCGGACGGCATGGGTGGTTATAACGCGGGCGAAGTCGCCAGCGGTATGGCAACTTCGTCGATTTCCGCCGGTCTTGCCGACGTGTGGACGCCTGACGCACTTAAAGGCTTGGATCGCGCAGCGGCGATGACGCTTTCCCAGACTGTGGTGCAGCAGCAGGCTGCGAAGGCAAACGCAGCCATTTACGCCGCTGCTCAAAAAGATCCGCATTGTGCCGGTATGGGCACCACTCTGGTGGCTTGTCTGTTTTACGACAACTTCCTTACTGTTGGACACATTGGTGATTCGCGGTTATACCGAATGCGAAACGACGTTCTGGAGCAGATAACGCGTGACCATTCATTGTTGCAGGAGCAGATTGATTCAGGGCTTATTTCAAAAGAAGACGCGCGTTCCTCGCACAACAAAAACCTGGTTACACGGGCTGTCGGGATCGACCCGGAAGTCGAGGCGGAAGTACATAGTTATGACGTGCAGGCAGACGATATTTTCTTACTTTGTTCGGACGGTCTGAATGACATGATCGAGGATGAAGAGATACAGATGACGTTGATCGCTTTGCGCTCGAATCTCGAATTGACGGCTCAGCAGTTGGTGCAGGCCGCCAACGATGCAGGTGGGCGTGACAATGTTTCCGTCATGCTGGTGCGTGTAGTAAAGAGTTTTGAGGTGGAAAGAGGCTTTTGGGCGACGGTGAAGTCCTGGTTTAGATAATTGGCAGTGAGTTGGATGTCGGTGGACGATTGTGGACAATGCGCTGCAATGAGAGCAATCTCGGCGGCAAAAGTATGATTGAAAGAACTTTTTTAAGGTTAAGGCTATGGCAAAACTGATCTTGAGTGTCGACGGCACCGTGTTGAAGGAGATCACGCTCAGCAAAGAGCGGACCACACTCGGCCGAAAGCCGCACAATGATATTCCGGTGGACAATCTGGCGGTGTCAGGCGAACACGCGGCCATCATTACCATCCTGAATGACTCTTTCATCGAGGACCTCAATTCGACGAATGGCACACTCGTCAATGGCAAACCCATCAAGAAGCATTTTTTGCAGAACAACGACGTCATTGAAATTGGTAAACATAAGCTGAAGTACTTCAACGACGCGCCCGTCGCAGCTTCTGCTGGTGATTTTGAGAAGACGATGATTATTCGCAAGCCGGTGGCGGCTGCTCCAGCGGCTGTTGTCGCGCCCCCTGCGCCTGTCGTGCCTCCATCGCCAGCTCCCGCGGCTAGCGGAAGCCTGTCCGACACACAGACGAACATGAAACCCATGGTGCCGCCGCCGCCAAGCCCGCCACCAGTTTCAGCGCCCGCCCCGACCGTTCCAACGGCTCAGGCACACGACCCGAATAGCCCGGCAAGAGATTCGGCGATTCAAGTGCTGTCCGGCGCTGCGGCTGGACGCACTTTGGATCTGACCAAGAATCTGACGACGATTGGCAAACCTGGTGTTCAAGTTGCTGTTATTACGCGCCGTCCGACCGGATTTTTCATCACCCATGTTGAAGGGGCCGTGTTTCCAACGATCAACGGTATCGCACTAAGTGGTCA
>JAJAYN010000087.1 GCA_026786225.1 Burkholderiales bacterium
CAACAACAGCCGCTTTCTGATCCTGCCTGACTGGCACTTGGCCAATGTTGGCTCCAAATCTGCGCATGGGGGAAATTCCTCCCGAAGATTCACCGCTTCATCTGGCTAGAAGCAATTCCGTCGCGCGGCCGGTGCAAGAACTGCGTGTTCGTGGTATTTTGCCGATATCCCAAGGGGAGTAGTTCGGGGAAGCCGCCAGGTTTCCTTCCGCGTAGTCGTCAACACGGGTTTCATGCCCCGGTTACGCGGGCGCAATTTTGCATTGCGCGAGCAAGACCTTGACCAGCAGGTTGATGTCCCTTTGGCTGTTCCATTTTGCTCGAGCCACGACACTTTTCCTGCCCAGGGAAAGGCATTTCATGTCGCTCAACTTTATGGAGGTCTGAATGGAAATAATGTCGTTGCAGTTCTTGTCGGCGCTGCTGGCGGTTATCGTCATCGATCTGGTGCTGGCTGGCGATAACGCCATTGTCATCGGTCTGGCCGCACGTAACCTGCCCCCGCATCTGCGGAAAAAAGCGGTTTTCTGGGGTGCCATCGGCGCGGTTGTCGTTCGGGCTGTTTTCACCATGGCAGTAGTCTGGTTGCTGAAGATTCCGGGCTTTTTGCTCGTTGGCGGTATCGTGCTCATCTGGATTGCTTACCAAATGGAAAAGGAGTCGAGCGGGGAGACGCATAACAACATTGCCGGTGCAACCAGCTTCCGCACTGCCATCCAGACCATTGTCGTCGCCGACGCCATCATGGGCGTGGATAACGTGTTGGCCGTGGCCGGCGCTGCGCATGGCAGCTTCCTGCTGGTGGTGCTGGGACTGCTGATCAGCATTCCGATCATCATGCTCGGCAGTACATTAATCCTCAAGTGGATTGACCGCTTTCCGTCGATCATCTATATCGGTGCCGGCGTGCTGGCCTGGACTGCGGCCAAGATGATCGTCTCCGAAGGCATGCTGGCCGGCTTCTTTGCCGAACATCACGGTTGGAAGCTTGCCTTGTACGCCTTTATCATCGGCATTATCATCGTCGTTCCCTTGCTGCGCCGCATGCGTAATCGTCTTTCCTCAACGCCGGTCTGCCTGGTATTTCTAATTGTCTGGCTATCGGTTTTCGATTATCTGGAGGAGTACACGATGCTGCGTTACTTCCCGAATGGCGACGCGCCGATCATGCTGGACTTGATCGATCTGGTGATGTGGCTCGGCTGGATACGGTTTGTGATGATGCTACATACGGAACTGACGGGGTCGGCAAAGACACCACCGGTTGACACCGCCGCAGCGTAGGCAAAATCGCTACCGCCGTTGTAGAAAGCGCCAGGCAAACCTGGCGCTTTATAACCCGGAAATTCCATTAGGCGCACCTTTGGTGCTGCATGGGTGCTGGCGGGCCATTTTCCCGCGCCCTATTGGAAAATCCGGGTTTAACGCTCAGCGCCAGCAGGCGCGTGCGCCTTGAATCCCGCAGCAGAAAGGCGTTCGACAATATCGAGCACGTGCGCAGCGTTGCGGGTCTTGAGCACAAACTCGACTTCCGCGTTTTGCACCGGCAGATTGGTGAACGCGCGTTGATGATGCACCTCTTCGACATTGGCGTTCGCTTCCGCGATTACACTGGTAATGCGCGCCAGCGCACCCGGCATGTCGCGCAGCTCCACTTTCAGGCGCGACAATCTGCCCGACCGCACCATGCCACGCTGGATAATTTCGGCCAGCATCAGCGGGTCGATATTGCCGCCACACAGCACCAGTCCCACACGCCTGCCCGCGAAGCGCGCGCGATGCTTCATCAATGCCGCGAGTGAAACGGCACCCGCGCCTTCGACCACGGTCTTTTCGATTTCGAGCAGCATGACGATAGCCTCCTCGATGTCGCCCTCGTCCACCAGCAGGATATCCGAGACCAGCTTTTCAACGATGCCGCGGGTGATTTTCCCCGGTTCCTTGACGGCGATACCCTCGGCAATTGTCGAAAGTCCGAAGTTGGCGTCGGTACCTTTGATCGCAGCGACCATGGAAGGAAAGCGCACCGTTTCGACCCCAACGACCTCGATGTCCGGCTTGACCGCCTTTGCGGCAATGGCCATGCCGCTGATCAATCCGCCACCACCGATGGCGATGCAGAGCATATCGAGTTGCGGGAATGATTCAAGCATTTCGAGTGCAATCGTCCCCTGCCCGGCGATCACTTTCTCATCGTCATAAGGATGAACGAAGGTGAGATTTCGTTCGGCGGAAAGCTGCAGCGCATGTACTTTGGCCTCGTCGAAGTTGTCACCGAAGAGGACAACCCCGGCACCATGGCGCTGTGTCATTTCCACCTTGATGTTGGGTGTGAATTTTGGCATGACGATGGTGCTGGGGATCCCAAGGCGCGTGGCGTGATACGAAACCCCTTGCGCGTGATTGCCTGCGGATGCGGCGATGACGCCATTCTTCTTTTGTTCTGCATTGAGCGAAACCAGCTTGTTCAGTGCGCCGCGCACCTTGAAACTCGCCGTGAAATGCAGGATTTCAAACTAGAGATACACATCGGCACCAGTCATCTCGGACAGCGTGCGGGAATACATGCACCGTGAATTGGCGACGAGG
>JAJAYN010000088.1 GCA_026786225.1 Burkholderiales bacterium
GTGTAAGTCCCGCCCGGTGAAATGCTCCAGCCGCAAAATTAGCCGCTTAGCATGCGAGTGTCTGACTGACCTTATTGTTGGCAATTACCTGTGGCCATTTGCCACCCCGGTTTCTCCCACCCGTGGCGAAGAGGTGCAAATATTGCAGCCCCTCGCTACAAAATCGCTGTAGCGAAATTGCAGCAACGCCCTTTTTCTAGTCTATTGAAAACACAAATAAAGTTTGTAAGTGCTGGTCAATAATGAAATAATTCATTTCTTCGGAAATTGCCTCATAGCCACAGAAATTGAAACATAGTCTGCGGGCACCCTGTTCGAATCAGGGATTGGCCACCAGTTCACTTCGAAAGGCCGCTGCAAGCGGCCTTTCATTCGTCAGGCACAGTTAAATCGGCTGCGAGGCCTCAATTTGACGATTCCGCTCCGCGTCGTACGGTTGTACGATTCCGGTGCTTATCGCCAACTTGAAGCCTCTCGCTCGATTTTCCAGTACCTTCAATTGCCGCAAGTTGCGGCGAGCAACTGCCCGGTTTATCTACCGCACCCAGGAGCCTCAAATGTCTGCCACACCGCCCGCTGCACCCAAGAAACTCTTCATCAAGACCTTCGGCTGCCAGATGAACGAGTATGACTCGGACAAGATGGCTGACGTGCTCAATGCCTTCGAGGGGTATGAAAAGACGGCCAAACCTGAGCACGCGGATGTGATTCTTTATAACTCCTGCTCGGTACGCGAGAAAGCATCCGAAAAGCTGTTTAGCGATTTGGGGCGTATCCGCGAGTTGAAGCTTGCCAACCCGGCGCTGCTGATCGGCGTGGGTGGGTGCGTGGCTTCGCAAGAGGGTGAGGCCATCGTCAAGCGTGCGCCATACGTCGATCTGGTTTTTGGTCCACAAACGCTGCATCGGCTGCCGCAGATGATTCAGGCCAAGCGCAAAACCGGCGAATCGCAGGTGGATATCTCCTTTCCAGAAGTCGAAAAATTCGACAACATGCCGCCCGCCCGCGTTGAGGGCGTGACGGCATTCGTGTCAATCATGGAAGGCTGCTCAAAATATTGCAGTTTTTGCGTCGTGCCCTACACACGCGGAGAGGAAATATCGCGCTCATTTGACAGTGTCATGGCCGATATTCGCGATCTGGTCTCTAAAGGTGTGAAGGAAGTGACGCTACTTGGGCAAAACGTAAACGCATACGCAGGAGGGATGCCCGACGGCGAGTCGGCAGATTTTGCACTGCTACTTTCTGCCGTGCACGGCATCTCAGGTATCGAGCGTATCCGCTACACCACCTCGCATCCACTTGAATTCACACAACGCCTGATCGATTGCTACGCAAAGCTGCCAAAGCTTGTTTCGCAATTGCACTTGCCGGTGCAATCCGGCTCCGACAAAGTGCTGGCGGCGATGAAGCGCAATTACACGGCAATGGAGTACAAATCGATCATCCGTCGTCTGCGTGCGGTGCGACCAGACATTTCGATTTCCAGCGATTTCATCATCGGTTTTCCCGGCGAGACCGAGGACGATTTTGAGCGGACCATGAAGCTGATCGACGACATCCAATTCGACGGCAGTTTTTCATTCATTTATTCGCGCCGCCCCGGCACACCTGCCGCCAGCCTGATCGACGACACGCCATATGAAACAAAATTGAAGCGCCTGCATCGCATGCAAAAGGTGCTCGATGCGCAGATGCATGCTGTCTCCAACGCGATGATCGGTAGTATCCAGCGCGTATTGGTTGAAGGCGCATCACGCAAGGATGCCCTTGAGTTAATGGGGCGCACCGACAACAACCGCGTGGTGAATTTCCCGGTGAGCGGAAACAACGCGCTGCGCCTGGTTGGGAAATTTGTCGATGTGGTCATCAATGATGTCAGCCATTACACATTGCGCGGCGAGATTGTGCTTAACGATATCGAGACGGCGCCAGCGGTTTGGTTCCCGGCCTAGCAGTTGAAAACGCCGTCGATGGAATTTGCTTTTACACCCGTGGACAACCACAGGCTGGCGTCGCTGTGTGGTTCCATGGACGCCAATATTCGCCAGATTGAAGCGGCGCTGGACGTATCCATTTCCCGGCGCGGCGAGAAATTTTCCGTAACAGGAGAGCGCGACAAGATTGAGCTCGCGGCCAAGGTGCTGAACCGCTTTTACGCCAAGGCGCATAACGACCTGTCGGTCGAAGAAATCCAGTTGGGCATCGTCGAAATGCGTCATGCCCGTGAAACAAAAGTTACCAAGACCGCTGAACTTGCCCCGACCGAAGAAGTTGCGTTGCAAACGCGGCGCGCTGATTTGCGCGCCCGCACTGACCATCAGTCGCAATATATCCGGCAGATGCAGACGCACGACATTACCTTTGGCGTGGGACCAGCAGGCACCGGCAAGACCTACCTCGCCGTCGCATGTGCGGTCGATGCGTTCGAACGTGATCTTGTCAAACGTATCGTGCTGACGCGCCCAGCAGTCGAAGCCGGTGAGCGCCTTGGTTTCCTGCCAGGTGATCTTTCGCAAAAGGTGGATCCCTACCTTCGCCCCCTGTACGACGCGCTTTACGAGTTGCTCGGTTTTGACAAGGTCAGCCGCATGTTCGAGCGCCAGCAAATCGAAGTTGCCCCACTGGCGTTTATGCGTGGCCGTACATTGAACCACTCGTTCATCATTCTGGACGAGGCACAAAATACGACGCCGGAACAAATGAAGATGTTTCTGACGCGGATCGGCTTCGGCACCAAAGCCGTCATCACCGGTGACGTCACGCAGGTGGATTTGAAGCACGGCACGACCAGCGGCCTGATCGACGCACGAAACGTACTGCACGGCATTCGCGGTATCGCGTTCACGATTTTTCAGGCTAACGATGTCGTCAGGCATCCGCTGGTGCAGTCCATCGTGACCGCCTACGAAGCGCACCGCAGGATTCGCTGACGGGCAATTTATGGGGCTTCATCCACACGCACTCAATATCCAGATTGCCAGCAGGATCAAAGGTATTCCGCGCGAGCGTGACTTCAGAAAATGGCTAGTCGCAGCGCTGCCGAAGGCGGCCGAATTGACGCTGCGTGTCGTCAATGGCGCAGAGGGACGCGCGCTCAACAACGGCTTTCGCGGCAAATCCTACGCGACCAATGTCTTGACGTTCGTTTATCACGAAAAGAAATCGCCGCTGCTGATGGGCGACATCGTGCTCTGCGCGCCCGTGGTGGCGCGTGAAGCGCGCGAGCAAAGCAAGACGCTTGCCGCGCACTACGCGCATCTTACGATTCATGGCGCGCTCCATCTGGCCGGGTTGGATCATGAAGTCGAGCGTGCAGCGCGGACGATGGAAAAAACTGAAATCGCCATACTCGATTCGCTCGGCTTTGATAACCCCTACACGGATTCATGACACTGGCAGGCGTTGGTGCCGCTGTCCCGCCGCAAGCGATTTTGCGCCTTGTGTTAGAGTGACTTCACCGCAATAACTGAAACAATCAATGGACGATTCTCCCAAGCGCTCGCTACTTGAGCGCCTCTCTTCCATGCTCTTGCGAGAGCCGGAAGACCGTGGCCAACTGGTCGAATTGTTGCACGGCGCATTTGAAAAAAACCTGCTCGACGCCGATGCGCTCTCGATGATCGAGGGGGTGATGCAGGTCTCGGAAATGCAGGCACGCGACGTGATGATCCCGCGCTCCCAAATGGACATGATCGATGTCGAAGATGAGCCAGACACCTTCATTCCCTTCGTCATCGAAACCGCGCATTCCCGTTTCCCGGTCTACGAAAATGGCAAAGACAACGTTATCGGCATCCTGCTGGCCAAGGATTTGCTGCGCTACTACGCCAACGCCGACGAATTCGATGTGCGCGACATGCTGCGGCCGGCCGTCTTTGCGCCGGAATCGAAACGCCTCAATATCCTGCTTCGCGAATTCAAGGCCAATCGCAATCACATCGCCATCATTGTCGATGAGTATGGCGGTGTCGCCGGACTGGTCACCATTGAAGACGTACTCGAGCAAATCGTCGGCGACATCGAGGATGAATTCGATTTCGACGAAACAGAAGACAATATCCTGCCCGATAAATCCGGGCGTTTTCGCGTCAAGGCGGTTACCGAGATCGCCGACTTCAACGAGGCGTTCCAGACGCATTTCTCGGATGAAGCTTTCGATACCGTCGGCGGTCTTGTCGTCAACCGCTTTGGCCGCGTTCCCAAGCGTGGCGAATCGGTGATGTTCGACGACTTCAAATTTGCGGTGTTGCGTGCCGACAGCCGCAAGGTGCATTCGTTGCTGGTGGAGCGCATCGCCGCACCTGAGCCGGGCCAGGTTGGCGCGAGTGGCATTGACAAGAAAGTGGCGCCATAAGAATAAAATTTTATGTTGATCGCTTGAAATGAAGCGCGCCGTGTTGTTACCGGCAAGGTTCGCCTTGCAGCTTGCCATTGCATTCGCTTCGGGCGGATTTGGCGTATTGGCATTCGCACCGCTCCAGTGGTGGCCGCTCGCACTGGTGTCGATGTTTTTCCTTTTCGCCCTGTGGCATCGCGCGGGCAGCGTCCGGCGCGCGTTTGCAATCGGGTTTGCCTGGGGGCTCGGCCTGTTCCTCGCCGGCGTGCCGTGGATATACGTGAGCCTGCATGTCTTTGGCGGCATGCCTGTGATTCTCGCTGCCATCGCCACATTCCTGTTTTGTTGTTACCTCTCAATATTCCCGGCGCTGGCTTGCGTCCTGCACCGAAAACTGGTCGCTGGCTTTGGCGTGTCGGCAGTCGCGTCCCTGCTTCTTGTCATGCCGGCGTGCTTCGTCATCGGCGAATACGTGCGCGGCTGGTTTTTCTCAGGTTTCCCGTGGCTGGTGTTTGGCTATTCGCAGACGCCGGGTGGATTGGCATTTCCACCACTGATCGGCTACGCGCCCGTCATCGGGGCCTTCGGCATTTCCTGGTTGCTGGCGATGACCGCAGGTCTGGGCGTGCTTTTTATGCGACCCACCAGCGGCATTGTTTGGTCACGGCGCGGGCGGTCCGTTGCCTTAGGTGCGACATTGGCCGTGTGGGCCATCGGTGGTGCGCTGCATCAGTATCCATGGAGTGCACCCAAAGGTGCGCCACTGACGGTTGCATTGCTGCAGGGAAATATCGAGCAGAGTCTCAAGTGGCGCGAGGATCAACGACTCCCGACGCTGAATGCTTATCGCGAGATGGTGGAAAAGTCGACCGCGCGCCTGATTGTCTTACCGGAAACGGCGTTGCCTGTGTTGCACGAAGTACCGGCTGACTACCTTGCCGCGCTAAAGCGCCGCAGCGAGATGAACGGCGGCGACGCGATTGTCGGTACGGCTATCGTTGAGCGCGACGCAGGGGACGGTCGGTTGCGAAGGGTTACAAACAGCGCCGTCTCCATCGGTAGTTCGCCGCTGCAGCGTTACGATAAACAGCATCTCGTGGTGTTCGGTGAATTCATTCCACCGCTTTTCTCGTGGGTATATCAGTGGCTGAAAATTCCGGTCGGCAGTATGGATGCGGGGAGCATCGACCAAAAACCGATGCAAATTGCCGGTCACGCAGTCGCGGTGAATATCTGCTACGAGGACGCGTTCGGGCCTGAGATCGCACGCCAACTACCGGAGGCCGAGTTGCTGGTGAATATTTCAAACATGGCCTGGTTCGGAAACTTATTCGCCTCTGATCAGCAGGCGCAATTTTCGCAAATGCGTGCGCTGGAAACCGGTCGCTGGATACTGCGTTCAACCAATACCGGCGTCACTGCAGCGATCAATGAGAAGGGCGAGATTGTCAAAGCGCTGCCGCAGTTTGTTCGCGGCACGCTTGAGGTAGAAGTGCAGCCACGCGCGGGCACAACACCGTACGTGCTTTGGCAGGACAGGGTGATTCTGGGTTTGCTGTTGTTGGCACTGGCCGTCGGGTGTGCACTAAAATACGTAGATCGCCATTCGGCGGCACTTCCAGAGCAAAAGCAGCCTGCAACCCGCACCAGTGCTGGAGTTTCGCGAAATTTTGCGGCTATGCCACCCGTGCGCGAATAAAAAACTGCCAGGTACACAGCTCCGCCAATTCCTTTGGCGTCACTTTTTCCAGCGCAATGCGGCCGACACGAATATTGATGTCCGGATTCGATTTATTCTTGTCGTAAAAAGGTGCCAGTTCCACGTCCAGAAAATGGTTTACAAATTCCATTCGGTAGCCAGTCTGGGCGAGGAAGTTGACAATTTCATTGAGCGTAAAGAAGCGGATGTGCGTGATATCCAGCAGACCGCGTTCCGCATAAGTCCACATTCCCCTGTCGAGCAAACCCTGCATTAGCCCCAAGTGCCGCGTGTTCGGAATGCTGAGTATTACCTGGGCGTCGGGCGAAAGGTAAGGTCTTAATTTCACCATGACGTGCCAGGGATCGTACATGTGCTCGAGTACGTCTGCCATGACGACCGTGTCCACGCTGCCAATCGCGACCCCCTCGTTTTCGAGCGTGAAGTCTTCAAATTTCCCACACAACACCTGGTCGAGCTTTTGTGCAGCGAGTTCAGCGGTGGCACGGTTAGGCTCGATGCCGATAGTGCGACAGGCAGGATGCAATCCTTTTACGTATTGACCAAGGATTCCCGAGGAGCAACCGACATCGAGCAGCACCCGCGGTGGATGCGCCAATACATCAAGTAACTGCGGATTGAAATGCTGCTGGTACGGCGTCACCGCCGCGTCTTCAATATTGAGGCAGGTTTGCCACACGTATTGGGGTTCAGCTATCGGCTGCGCGGGACTTGGAACAGGGGGTTGCGAAGACATTTTAGTCACTTATCCAGGAGCATGAATTTTGCGTTACGCGAGGCTTACCACGTAAAATCGGCAGTTTAGCGCAAGAAAATCCCTCGATTCATGATTACCTTTCAAGAAGTCATTCTCAAGCTCCAGGATTACTGGAACGCCCAAGGCTGCGCGCTACTGCAACCATACGATATGGAGGTCGGTGCCGGTACGTCGCATACCGCCACTTTTCTGCGTTCACTTGGACCGGAGCCATGGCGTGCCGCCTACGTGCAACCCTCGCGGCGGCCCAAGGATGGCCGCTATGGCGAAAACCCGAATCGCTTGCAGCATTACTACCAGTTTCAGGTGGTGCTGAAGCCGTCACCGCTCAACATCCTGGAACTCTATCTCGGCTCGCTTGAAGCGCTGGGGCTGGACCTGCAGAAAAACGATGTGCGTTTTGTCGAGGACGACTGGGAAAATCCAACGCTAGGCGCGTGGGGTCTTGGCTGGGAGGTGTGGCTAAACGGCATGGAAGTCACGCAGTTCACCTACTTTCAACAAGTCGGCGGCATTGAATGTAAGCCCATCACTGGCGAAATTACCTACGGGCTGGAGCGCCTTGCGATGTATCTGCAGAACAAGGAAAACGTTTATGACCTCGTGTGGACCAAGTGGAAAGAGAATGGTGTTGACCGTCAATTGAGTTACGGCGACGTTTATCACCAGAACGAAGTCGAGCAATCCACATACAACTTCGAATATTCTGATGCGCCGTCATTGCTGCGACATTTCACCGATTACGAGGCGAACGCCAAGCGGCTTATGGAGGCGCAACTGGCGTTGCCCGCGTACGAGCAAGTGCTGAAGGCCGCGCATACATTCAATCTGCTTGATGCGCGCGGTGCCATATCGGTGACCGAGAGGGCGGCGTACATTGGTCGTATCCGCAATCTGGCGCGTAGTGTCGCGCAGAGCTACTACGAATCGCGCGAACGGCTGGGATTCCCGATGCTGCACGTGGCCAGGGAGGTGGCGACATGAGTATCGCGTCGCTGCTGGTTGAGCTGTTTACGGAAGAATTGCCGCCGAAGGCATTGAAAAAACTGGGCGATTCATTTGCCGCAGGCATCAATGCTGGCCTGCATAAGCGTAGCCTGCTTGATACAAGTTCCGTAGTGACGATGTTCGCCTCGCCGCGTCGTCTGGCGGTTCATATCACCGATGTAAAAATGATTGCGCCCGATGAGATTGTCGTCAGAAAGTTGATGCCGGTCACCGTCGGAATAGATGCTGATGGCAAGGCAACGCAAGCGCTTGCCAAAAAACTCGCAGCACTTGGCAAACCGGATTTTGATGTTTCGGCGCTTGAGCGGGAAGGTGAGGGCAAGGCCCAACAGTTACTGTTGCGCGAATGGGTTAAGGGGCAGAGTTTGCAGGCCGCTCTGCAGTCTTCGCTGGAAGAAACCATCGCAGCGTTGCCCGTACCGAAAGTGATGAGCTACCAGTTGTCCGACGGCGTCACTACCGTGCAGTTTGTCCGACCGGTACACGGACTTGTCGCACTGCATGGCGCTACTGTTGTGCCGATTCATGTCCTCGGTCACGATGCCAACGCGGTGACACATGGCCATCGATTCCAGGGTGCCATTGACATCGAGCTCAAGCACGCCGACGAATACGAGTCGCGTCTGGAAAATGAAGGTGGCGTGATCGCCAGCTTTGAAAAGCGCCGCGCCGAAATCATGCGGCTCTTGTTCGCGCACGCTGAGCAGACCGGCGACACATTAGGCGAGCCCGAAGACTATGAGGCGCTGCTCGACGAAGTGA
>JAJAYN010000089.1 GCA_026786225.1 Burkholderiales bacterium
CCGCACGGTCTTCGTCATCATCGTGCGCGAACGGAATGCCGAAGGCCGCCATAATCGCGTCGCCGATGAATTTGTCCAGAAAGCCGCCTTCCTTCTTGAGGCATTGGTCCATGATTTCGAAATACTCATTGAGCATGCTGACGGTGGCATGCGGTCCGAGCTCTTCGGTGAGGGTGGTGAAGCCGCGGATATCGGAGAACAGCACAGTTGCGGTGACGCTCTTCCCACTAAGCATATCGGGGCCGCCCGCAATCACCTGGTCAGCAATCGATTGGTCCATATAGCGCGCCATCGATGACTTCAAGCGCTTCTCGCTCGATATATCCTCGATCATGATCATGGAGCCGAGCTGCTTTTGTTCAACGCTGACCAGTGGCGTCACGGTGGTATTGACCGATAGCTTCTCGCCGCCAAATTCAAGCTCCGCACCCATGCTCAGCTCCTGGGTGTGCGTCTCACCGACACGTTTGAGCTTGTCGAGCACCCAGGCGTTTGGACCCACGAAAAACGCCGCGGCGGGCTTGTTGATGATGTCTGTGGCGGACAACTGAAAAATCCGCAGCCCAGCACCGTTGCAGGTCACAATTTTCTCGGCATCGTCAAGCGTCACCACGCAGCTGGACATCGACTCGAGTACGCTCTCGTTGTAATTCTTCATGTTCTGCACATCGGCGAACAAGTTGGCGTTTTCAAGGGCGATCGAGATCTGCGCCGTAAACGCCTTGAGGCGCGATTCATCTTCGCTGCTGAAGGGCCCGCCACGCTTGTTGAGCACCTGTGTCGAGCCGATGATCTTGCCGCTGTGGTTCGTAATCGGCACGCACAGGATGGAGCGGGTGAAGTAACCGGTCCGTTTGTCGAACGCCGGGCTGAATCGCAGGTCGGCGTAGGCATAGGGGATGTTGATAGTTTTGCCGGTGGTGAATACCGCGCCGGCAATACCCTCGGAGTTCGGCAAGCGTATCTGCATCGCGGAGAGGCCCTGACCGAGCTCCGACCAGAGCTCGCCGGTCTTCTCGTCATTGAGAAATAATGTCGATCGTTCGGCATCAAGCATCCGGGTCGCCTCGCCCATCACCTTGTTCAGCAAAGAGCCAATCTTGATGTCGGAGGTCACCGAGGAAACGATGTCCATGAACTCCAATTCCTGTGCGCGTACCCGCTTCATCCGCTCGATGAACTGGGCGCTCTGCAACGCGAGTGTGCTCTGCCGGGCCATCGCTTCCAATAGTTCCAAATCGCGCTGGTTGAATATGCCGTCACGTTTATTGAGCATATCGACCACGCCGATCACCTCCTTCTTGGCCGTGAGAATTGGCACGCAAAGCATGTCGCGCGTGACGAAGCCCGATTCCTCGTCGACACTTTGGCTGAAGTGTGGATTCGAATAAGCATCCTCAACAATGATACTTTCGCCTGTTGTAAAAACATGGCCCGTGACGCCGGTCGTATTGAGGATTCGAATTTCGCGATGGAAGCCGCCCTGGGCGATTCGCGAATACAACTCATTGGTTGTCGCATCATTGAGGAATAGCGTGCCGCGTTCTGCATTCAATTCCGCCGACGCAATTTCAATAAATGCGGCGAGCGCTTCGTCGAGCGAAACCATTTCGGCCATTTTCTGCGACAGGCCGAGGAGGAGCTCGGCGTAACGCAACTTGTCCTTAAGCTCATCCACCGTTTCAGCAGCGCCGCCGCTCGCCTGACTGCTGCTCGCACCTGCCTTCAGCGCGCTTTTTGCCTTGACGGGTAGGTTCTCTTTGGTTTCACTTTTCATACTGGCTCCTCGTGCCGTCGGCTTCCAATGATTCGCGCAATGCGATCACAGTTGCCTCCAGCTGTTGAATTTCATTTTTTGAGGCGCGGAGCGCTTCCCGCACGTTTTGTTCATGCCCATGGCGCTGATTTTCGATCGCTTCACGTAATGCGCCGACCGTTAATTCAAGCTGCTTGATTTGCTGATTGCTGGTTACAACTGCGTCGCGAACCGCCCTTTTCTTGTCCTCGCTCTCGAACTCCACGGCACTACGCAGGGCGGCTGCGGTGGAGCGAAGTTGCAATATTTCGTTGTTCGCGACGGCGACTGCCTTGCGCAGCGCATCTGCGCGCTCTGCACGCTCGGTTTCCAATGCGTCGCGCAATGCGCTCGAAGTCGCCTTGAGCTGCATGATTTCCTGATTGGCGGAAATCACTGCCGATCTCACCGCTTTTTCCTTGTCGATGCGCTCAGTCTCCAATGCTTCGCGCAGGGCGGCTGAGGTCGACTTGAGCTGCACAATTTCTTGTCTTGACGCGCCGACCGCCTCTCTCACGGCCTTCTCCCGCTCGTGTCGCTCGGTCTCCAATGCGTCACGTAGCGCTGCGGAGGTCGACTTGAGCTGTGTGATTTCATGCTTTGAGGTATTTACGGCTTCTCTAACCGCCTTCTCCCGTTCATGCCGCGCGGCCTCCAATGCGTTGCGAAGGGCACTGGAAGTCGCCTTTAGCTGCGCGATTTCACCGTTGGCCGCGACAACCGCCTCTCTCACGGCCTTCTCCCGGTCGTGTCGCTCGGTCTCCAATGCGCCGCGCAAAGCGCTGGAAGTCGCCTTTAGCTGTGCTATCTCGCCGTTTGCGGTGACGATCGCCGCACGGACAGCATTGTTTCGCTCGATGCGCTCACCTTCCAGCGCGGTACGCAGCGCACTTGAGGTCGACTTCAGTTGCGCAATTTCGCCATTGGCAGCAACGACGGCCTCGCGCACCGCACTGCTTCTCTCATATCGTTCGGTTTCCAGGGCACTTCGCAACGCGGCAGCGGTGTCCTGAAGCAGTGCCACTTCCTTCGTGGCGGTCATCGCGGCCTGACGCACGGCGATTTCCTTGTCCACGCGCGATTTCTCCAGCGCATCGCGTAGCGCCGAGGCTGCCGCCTTGACTTGCGTCGACTCGTGACTGGCTGAAACCACCGCGGCCTGCACGTTTCGCTCATTGTCTGCACGCGCTTGCTCCAGCGCCTCACGAAGTGCGGCGACGGTATTCTTCAGATCGCGAATTTCAAACAGCGCGGACTGATCATCCACCCGGCGGCGATTTGGTGTTGTAGGTTCCATGTAGGATGAAATGATATTCGAAAAGAAAAAGACACTTTTGCGCCGCAGGCGATTTTACAAAAAGTAACGAAACGGTTACGACATCATTGTGCAGCACTTGTGTGCGACCAACAGGCTGAATTTCGACGGGCTTGTGGATTGTAAGTCGGTTGCGCGGCGAAAATTGCGCAAACACCAGTATTAGTGCGCTTCCACAGCCAAAATCGCCCTGAACACCGCGCCAGTATTAGACTTATGTACTTCACACATGGATGCCGTGCATTCTCACTTTGCTATAATCGACATCCACTGTAGCCGGTTTTCACTCTTCATTTCCTTCTTCTTCCAGGACTCCCCATGGCCAAAATCAAAGTCAAAAACCCCATCGTTGAAATGGATGGCGATGAGATGACACGCATCATCTGGCAGATGATTCGTGAAAAACTCATCCTCCCGTATCTTGATGTCGATCTGAAATATTTCGACTTGGGCATGGAGCATCGGGACGCGACCGACGACAAAGTGACGATCGATTCAGCAATGGCGACCAAGCAGTATGGTGTGGCCGTTAAATGCGCCACCATCACGCCAGACGAAGCCCGCGTCAAGGAATTCAACCTGAAGCAGATGTGGAAAAGCCCGAACGGGACCATTCGCAATATTCTCGACGGCACCATTTTCAGGGAACCGATCATTTGCAAGAACGTACAGCGCCTGGTGAGCCATTGGGACAAGCCGGTGGTAGTCGCCCGTCACGGTTTTGGTGACCAGTATCGCGCGACTGACTTCCAGTTTCCCGGCGCCGGCACGTTGACGATGACCTTCAAGCCTGCCGATGGCTCCGCACCCATTGAAAGAGAAGTCTTCAAGGCACCCGCAGCCGGTATTGCGCTGGCGATGTACAACCTCGATGAATCCATCAAGGGTTTCGCACGCGCCTGTTTCACCTATGGCCTGGAGAGGAATTACGCCGTGTATCTCTCCACCAAAAACACCATCCTGAAAGTGTATGACGGTCGCTTCAAGAATATCTTTCAGGAAATCTACGACGCCGAGTTTGCTGCCAAATACGATGCCGCCAAATTGACCTATGAGCATCGCCTCATCGATGACATGGTCGCGTCGAACCTGAAATGGAGCGGCGGCTATCTATGGGCCTGCAAAAACTACGATGGTGATGTGCAGTCGGATACCGTCGCACAGGGCTATGGCTCGCTCGGTTTGATGACCTCGGTGTTGATGTCACCGGACGGCAAGACGGTGGAAGCCGAAGCCGCACACGGTACGGTCACGCGCCACTACCGTATGCACCAGCAGGGCAAGCCTACCTCCACCAATCCGATTGCCTCCATTTACGCGTGGACACGCGGCCTGATTTTCCGCGGCAAGATGGATGGCACACCGGAGGTCGTCAAGTTTGCCGAAACGCTCGAAAAAGTCTGTGTGGATGTGGTCGAGTCGGGTCGAATGACCAAGGACTTGGCTATTTTGATCCGCCCGGATCATCCGTATCTGACGACCGAAGAATTTTTGGGTGCGGTCGATGCGGAAATGCAAGTCCGCATGCGCTAAATCTGGACGTACTTTTACAAAATGCAAAACGGCTTCCACCTGGAAGCCGTTTTGCATTTTTAGCACCGGCTCGACTAGTACCGAATTGGCAAATTCTGATCGAGAATCGTAATCGATTTCCGATGGACCTCGATGTAGCCCTGCTTCATCAGGTCGTGCAGGGTACGGTTCTCCATTTCCCGCGATGCACCCACCATGCCCGCCAGATCCTTCTGCGTAAAGGGTTCCCCGACCACCATGCGACCGTTGGACATAATGGCCAGTTCCAGCAAAGTACGCGACACCCGCGATGAAATATCCATCAACGCGAGTGTGCTGATCTTGCGATCCGCATCGCGCAGGCGCCTGGCCAGGGTTTCAAGTACGCGCTTGGCGATATCGGGCGACGTTTCCATCGCCTCCTGAAAAGCCTTGTACGAGAGCGTCTGCAAGTGGCTGCGTTCAATGGCCGCCACGCTGGCGCTGCGTGGCTCAAGATCGAGCATCGGAATCTCACCAAAAAAATCCCCGGCCGAAAGGGTTTTGAGGATGACTTCGCGATCACCTTCGGTCATGTAGACCTTCACCTGACCGGAGGCGATAACGAAAAACGAATCTGCCAGCTCGCCCTGACGCACGATCACATCGCCCTTTTCACACACCTTCCACGCCGCGTGCGCGCCGACGCTGGCGAGTTGCGTTTGCGACAGTGACTGAAACAAAGGGATGGCGTTGAGCATGGATACTTATGCGACTATCGCGCCAGTTCGGATGCAGGTTGCCGTACCATCCAGCGCCCGATGATCCGCTTCAGCATGTGCAGGCGCTGATGAAAAAAATGGTCCGCCTCCGGCACCACCACGACCGCAATTTCACGCGACCTCGCCCAGTTGAGCGAATCCGCGAGCGGCACCGTTTCGTCCTTCTCGCCATGAATGAGCAGCGTTGACGCAGGCGCCACACCACCGCTGCGCACGTTTTGCCAGTGTGCCATACGCGAGAAACCTGGCGCGACCAATACCATTTCTTCACAGTGCACATGTTCACTCGCCGCCAGCGTCACGGCCGCACCAAATGAAAACCCGGAAAGCCACAAGGTAGTCCGGGATGTACGGCACGGGCGTGGGCTGCCACCGCCAGCAAGTCTGCTGTTTCGCCACGGCCGTCATCGTGCACGCCCTCGGTCTTGCCGATGCCGCGAAAGTTGAAACGATAGGTCGCGGCACCCGCGTCGAACAGCGAACGTGCCAGCGTGGTCGCGACCTTGTTGTCCATGGTGCCGCCGAACAAAGGATGCGGATGCGCCACGACGGCGATGGCTGATGGCGCGCGTTCCTCGCTGATGTGCGCCGCCACCTCGATCGCGCCAGCATCGCCCGCGATAAGTGACTTGGTGACAGGAAAGGCGCTCGCCATAACCTATATTTTCAAGCGCTCAACCACACGGCCATTCTGGATATGCTCAGAAATGATCTCGTCGATGTCACTCTTGTCCACATAGGTGTACCAGACGTCGTCCGGATAGACTACTAACACCGGACCTTCGGCGCAACGGTCCAGGCAGCCTGCGAGATTGATGCGTACCTTGCCCTTGCCGCTCATATTCAGTTTCTTGATGCAGTCCTTGGCGTAGCTGCGAATACCTTCAGCGTCGTGCTGGTTGCAACATTCGCACCCATCATCGCGCTGGTTGACACAAAAAAATACGTGATGCTGGTAGTAGCTCATGGGGCAATATCCTCCACGTAAGGCGGTTAGTTTAGTGTGGCTCGCGATGCGTCACAAACAGCCAGGCCAGGAATATCACGGTCACCAGCGGCCAGGTTTCGTGCATCCAGCGGGTCATGCTGGTGAAATTAACAAGCTGCCCATATGGCCAGTTGAACAAGCGCAGCGTCTCATCAAATGC
>JAJAYN010000090.1 GCA_026786225.1 Burkholderiales bacterium
GGGCGCGCGTCGGCGACCCCGCCGGGGTCGGCCGGATTGAGACTGGTGATCACGCGGGCGGTGTAATTTAATTCCCCACGGCTGTGGCGTGCGCCAGCGTGGAGGCGCACGTTTTCCGCAAGTCGCCACTCCAGCTGTGCATAGAAATCCGTATTGGCAACGCGATCGTCCTGATTGCGTTTCAGCACGCCCTGCTGACCGGCATTGTTCACAAAGCCACGTCGCTGTTCAATAAGGCGGTCACCATCCATACCGGCAGAAAACATCAACGCGTGACCGGCAAATCCGTCAAGCGCCAGTTGGCGCGTCCATCGCAAGCCTGCGCCGCTGTAGCGCCGACCCAGATCAACCACGCCCCCCGCGCCCAATGGCGTGTTGCCCTCCTGGCCAAGAAACTGTTTTACCGTGCGATCACCGCCATAGATTTTGGCTTGCATTGCCCCGGCAGATTTACGCGAGTCGCCCAGGTCATACACGACACCGATCTGATTCTGGCGGATGCTCTTTCGGGTGTTGAATGCCAGCGCTGATGCATCGACCTGGCGCGGGTCAGCCTGCACCTGCGCGCGCGTCAAGCCCAGCGGATCCTGTGTATCCGGCTGGTTCAAGGCGTTGGCGATGAGGGTGAGTTTTCCGGTGGCGATCGTGACGCTGAACTTGGCATTGAGCTGGTCACGGGTCGTAGCGCTGTGTGCGCGATAACCATCGGTGTGAAAGCGCGAAATATCGACGAGCGCATTCAGGTTGCCTTGCTGCCCGCCGAACTGCGAACCTGTCTTATGCGTGCCATAACTTCCCGACAAGAAGACGCTACTGACGGTGGGTACAACGGGGCCGTCCGCCGTAAAAATCTGCACCACGCCGCCGGACGAGTTACCGTAGAGGCTTGCAAACGGGCCGCGCAAGACCTCGATCCGCTCTGCCGACGATAGACTGAAGGTCGCCGCCTGTCCCTGCCCATCCGGCATGGTGGCGGGTATGCCGTCGGCGATCAGGCGTACACCACGCACGCCAAAGGTAGACCGTGCACCGAAACCACGCGAGGATATCTGCAAATCCTGCGCATAGTTCTGCCGGTTCAGCGCCACGATACCAGGCACGCGGTTCAGCACTTCGGAAAGATTCACCTGCTGCCTGGCCTCGGTGATCACGCTCGCATCGATGCGCTCAATGGCCATCGGCAGATTGAAGCCGTCGCGCTCAACGCGGGTCGCGCTGATGACAAGCTGGGGGATGCCGGGCACCTCCGCAGCAGGCAATTCGGCAGCGGTCGCAGCAGATACGCAAAGTGCCAGGATGCAGCTCTGCGCTGACACATGAAGCAACACTGGCGCGTGCGTGCCTTCGGGCTTGCGAAATATTTTCTTCGATGCTGCCAATGCAGCTCCTTCGACCGGTAGTGAGGCTTTCTTGTATGAACCAGGATAAACATTTTCCAATATCCATGCGGCCATTAAATCCGCAGGTGATTTCCGACACAGTGCGCTGCCGAACATATGACAGATAGGGCCGTAGCGGCGGTGAGTGTACGGCACCACAAAGAACATGCATCCTCGATTGATCACAATATTGCTCACGTAAACGACGTCCTCGAAGGCCTCGCGGAAACCGCCCCGTGATTCTGCAACAAAACATGGCGTGCCCGACGCAACGCGATTATGAATCTGCGAAATGGGTGTAAGCCTGCGCCTACGACAACGTCGGGCATCGGCTGATAAGCAAACGCCGCCCGACCGTGCACCATTGCACATCGATTGCGCTCACTTGGAGGTTGCATGAAAAGCAATAAACGAATGGTTGGTGCGGTAGTGGTGGGTTTGACGACCTGGCTTCTGGCAACTTATTTCCAGACCGGCAGAAAACACACTAAAAAACTTGTCACCAGGAAACTCGCCAAGGAGGCCGTGCAGTCGTGGGAAGGTGAAGGCGGTGCCATCATCGACCCGCTGCCGCGCGCTTCGGTGGGGTAAGAAAAAAACCGGTGGGCCGCTTGGTCCACCGGGGCGTGTCCAGGTTTGAGTTTTCAGAGTCGGCGGGATTTGATAATCGCTGCACGGATCGGGGCAGTGTCTCTGATAACTTGCGCTTTCAACGGGCGCCTTGGTGCTGCACGCATATGAAAACAGACGTGACCGGAAACTACAGCGACGGCGGGGACCCCGCCAAAATCCTGACCGCAGTACTCGGACAAAACCAGCACGTCAAAACGCTTGTCGATGAATGCGTCGCTGACCTTTCATCCGCCAACGCAACGTTCAGGAATGCACTCGCTGAGCGTCGTTTTCCGGCGGGTATTGCAGAGGCAATGGAAAAAAATGCATCGAGCGAACTGCGGGTAAGGGAAATTGCGACGAAGCTATACGCCGTCAATCAGGCGCTAAAGCATGAAGTTCTTGAGCGACAGGTGCTGGCGCATCAATTGGCCGATGTGATGGAGCATGAAAGTGCCGCATACCACGCCGCCTTCCACGATTCCCTGACGGGTCTGCCCAACCGAGCGCTATTCAATGATCGGCTCGAGCATGGATTGGCGCAGGCGAAGCGACACTTATGGAGTCTATCGGTGATGTTTGTGGATCTGGACGACTTTAAAATTGTCAACGATGTACACGGACATGATGCTGGGGACCACGTACTAAGGACAATCGCCAGAAGACTTCAGGAAACCACAAGGGTGGACGACACCATCAGCCGCCATGGCGGCGATGAATTCGTGTGCATGCTCATGGAGGTGCCCGACGAGCAGGCGGTTTCGCTGATTGCGGAAAAAATCATCAACGCGATTCAGCTGCCATGTGACAACCTTGCCGCCAATCCGAACATCCGCCCGCGCATCAAAGCGAGCATCGGCATCGCCATGTACCCGCAGGACGGCACCACGGTCGCGGCATTGGTCAAAAGTGCCGACATCGCCATGTATCGCGCCAAACGTGACAAGTGCGGCTACTCTTTCGCGCGTTACGTCGCGCACGCGCGACACTGATCAGCGCATTTGTGCGCCGGGCAGGTGCTAGCGGGTCTGGTAGCGCGGATGGGCTCTGAAAAAGCGCAACATTTCTCTGGTGGCATCGGGCCCGTCGGCATCCGTATAGGTGCCAGACGCATCACCGCCGGACCATGCGTGCCCCGCGCCGTGCACCACCCAGTGTTCCACCATGGCGGTGCCATGGTCGTCTGCATAGGTAGCGCGCGTATAACGCCGCCCCGTTGCCGACCTGCCCTTTTCTATTCGTGGACCATCACCGGCAGGAAATTGCCACGCATCAGCGCCGTCGCCGCTTAAAACGGCAGCGATCACCTGCTCGCCATTGCGCGGATGAACCGTCTGATCCTGGTCGCCGTGAAATACGATGGTGGGAACCGACATTTGCATGCGGATACCAGACATCCTCGCGGCGGTGTCCCCGCTTTGCATCACGGAAAAGGCCTCCATGACATTGCTCGCCGCACCGCGCGGCAGACCGGAATGCACACCGACGGCCGCGAATATTTCCGGATAAGCTTCGGCGATGATCGTGGCCATGGCACCGCCGGCAGACAGGCCGGCAATGTAAACGCGGCGCGGGTCGATATGGTGCTGCTTCATCACGGCCTTGGTCATGGCTGCGATCAACGCCGGTTCGCCGCGACCGCGTTTCTGGTCGCCCGGCTGAAACCAGTTCCAGCAGCGCGACGCATTGGCCGACTGCGATTGCGCCGGATATAGCACGAAAAATCCTTGTTCGCGTGCGACTTCATTCATGCCGGTACCCGCGGCGAAATCGTCCGGGTCCTGGGTGCAGCCGTGCATCATCACCACCAATGGCAGTGGCTGCGCGGTGTGTGCGTGAACGGCTGGGACATAGAGCTTGTAGTGCAGGGATTTGGATGCATGGGTATGCGTGCCGCTGATGAACTCGCCTGGGGCGTTGTTAACGCCAAAATCTACAGGCTTTTCTTCGTGCACATAATCCGTCGTTGTCTGCAAGCTCTGGTGGTGTGCAGCCTCGCCCGCCGCAAAGTCAGCTTCTGCAGCGTCGTAGTCGCGCGTATCGACTGTGAACACATTTCCACCTGGTTCTGTTGCGGTGGCATCGAGCGTCACGGCAACGGATTTCATCGGTTCCGCAGCGTCAGGTTTCGGCGTCGTGCCCGATGGCGCGGCGGGCGCAGGCACCTCGCCGCGCAATGCGCGCTGAATCGCCTCGGTGGCTTCGTCGAGTCGCCCCGCGCGCGTCAACCGTGTGGCGTCGCGCATGAGCTGCTGGAGGATATCGTTCATGCAAACTTTCTTTTGGGGGGCGATGCGGATTTTGTGTCCATCGTACCGCGAATTCGTGTGCCCGCCGCTGGCACCAAAGACAAGAGATTGGCAAACCTGTTTCATGAGGAGCACATCGGGCGTGTTGAACGTGGGGCACCAAAATATTTCGCATTTTCGCCCGGTGTGCGTCGTGGTTGCCCGCCGCGACAGA
>JAJAYN010000091.1 GCA_026786225.1 Burkholderiales bacterium
TTGCACAACCCGCTGCTATTGCTTGTCTTATTGCGCCGGCACGTTGATAACGGTATTGACCATCGTCACAGACGCACCCAGCGACAGCACCCTGCCGTTGAGCGTCACCACGGTGACGTTGCCTGCTGTCGAGAATGTCGCGCCGGCCTGGGAAATGATGGTGCCGACCATGGTGCCGCCGCCGCCTGCGTTAATGGTGGCTGCACTGCCCACCTGCCAGTAGACGTTCTTGGCCTGCGCACCATTAACGAGTGTGATGCTTTGCGGGAAGGCGGCTCCCGGTCCACCGACCGTCAGCGTGGTTGCCATCTGGAATACCCAGACAGCGTTGGCGTTGCCTTGCGCATCTAGGGTGAGATTGCCGCCCTGAATCCTGAACGAACCCGCGGCGGCGGTATAGGTACCTGGGGCCAGAACGAGGCTGCCAAGATTACCGGCGCCGGGATCCGTTCCGCCCGGTTGTGCGACCAGTGCGTTATAGGCGATCAGCGCATCGGCGCGGGCCTGTGCTGCAATGGCCGCAGTGGTGGCGGTACCTTCTGTCGGGCAGGCCACGGTTGGCGGCGGTGCCGCGGTGTAGATTTTTCCGTTGACGGTGCCGGCGTTCAGCGGTGTTTCCGTATATGTACAGCCTGGTCCTGCGTCATGAAATCCGGTGACGGCGGTAGACACGGCGGTCGTACCCATGTCGCCGTTGATCACCGAGAGCAGGCCCTGGTTGGTTACGCCTGCTGAACCCCCAAAGGTACCGAACGACGATGCCGAACCAAGTGGTATCGATGGCGGCAAGACAGGTGGTAACTGGCAGGTTACGACCGAGAAATTCCAGACGAAATTGCTCGACATCGGGTTGGCCGGAATTGTCGCATCCTTGACGCCAGTCGTGCCGCCCCGCATGGTAGCGATGTACGTCACACCGGCGATGAGTGGGTTAAGCGGCGTGAACGTCGCGATGCGGCCGGTGGCGGCATCGAGCACCACGGATGCAGCGACGATATTGCCGAAGGCCGGTCCCGGACCGGTCACGGTAAATGTTCCACTGGTGACGGTAGCCGGATCCATCCTCGCACCGGATGGCACGCTGAAGGTTGCATTGACACTGGCATTCGGACACACAGCCGATGCGCCAGCGGCTGGATTGGTGGATAGCACCGAAACGTTTCCGGACTCACCGGGTACTGGTGGTACGAACACGACCGATGCGGTTGTGAATGTCCATACATAGTTACTGGCCGCAGGCGCTGGCAGCTGATTGCCCGAAAGCGTATTGCCGACCAGATCGGTCACGCCCGTGGTGACGGTGGCGGTATAGACCGTACCGGGGGTGAGTGCGGTATTCGGCGTGAATATGCCGGTGCGGGTGCTAACCGAGTAGGTCACGGCACCACCAGGTGCTACACATGGCAGAGCACAACTGAGCATGAAGGTGGATGTGTTAACGGTAGCCGGTGCAATATCTTCGGAGAACACTGCCGAGACGGTTGAATTGGTTGCGACATTGACAGCCAGTGACGCCGGGATAGTGAGCAACACTCTGGGCCGGGTGGTGTCTGGTGCGAAGCCGGTCGTAAAGGTCCAGGCGAAATTGCTCACGAGCGTAAGACCGGTGGTATCGGTTGCGCCGGTCGTGATCGTTGCAGTACAGACGGTGCTGGGCGGAAGGGCTGCAGCCGGCGTGAACGTCGCGACGCGGCTGGCGGCCATGTAGGCGACCGTTCCGGTGATCGCCCTGCCGACAGGGCACACGAGCGTAAAGGTTGATGTGTTGATCGTCGCGGCGTTCATATCCTTGCTGAACGCAGCGGTGATGATCGTATTGTTGATTGGCACGCCCGTCGCATTGTTGACCGGTGCCACCGCGGTAACAGAAGGCGGGAAGGGCACAACGCCAGCCGCACCTGTGCCCAGAATCGGATCTTGTCCGCCACTGCCGCCGCCGCCGCAACCTGCGACGAGTGCGCTCAGCATCAATGCCATACACCACGGCAGAATCCTGGAATAGCGTTCGAAGTTTTTCATTTTTTTCCTTTTATCTGTCCCAGAGAATCATCTGTCGATCTATCGTTAAGGCGAGCACGCTCTCGTCGATGCGCCTGCAGCGCATCGTCTGCGTAAATGTGTTTCTGTGTTTGCAGATACCGCTGAGTACTGCTAGCTACAAATGGTGGGTATGCATGGCGGCGCACTAGGCAGCGTGTAAAACCCTGGTGAATCATGTTGGTATGCGCTGGTTGAGTCCCGCACGCTTGCAGCACGAACTGCCTGCCTGCGGGACACACCCTCATATCGACAGCTTTACTGGCGTGGCTCGCCGTTGCGATTAACCGCAACCGTATCGCCTGGCGCCGAGGCCATCTGCACGCGATGTTCTATGCCGCGATATTCGTAGGTAACATCCCAATACGCGGGCGTTGTGCTTGCGACGGTTCTGCAACGCTGCACGTCCTTGTCGTAGGTATTGCTGTCACCTCGGCCCTGGTTGCCGCCGATCAATGCGCCGGCTACCGCGCCGCCTGCGGTGGCAACATCTTTGCCGCGTCCGCCGCCGACTTGGTGTCCCAGCACGCCGCCGAGGAGGGCCCCAATTACCGCGCCGCCGACATTGGTATCTCCACGAGCTTGTTCGGTCACCTGTTGACGCTCAATCCAGCAACGCTGTTCGGCCTGTCCAACGACCGCACGAACCGACGTCACGGGCGCTTCGTAAACGCGCTCGTTGGCGCGCTGACGATATTCATACGTTGGCTGTGGCAATGGTGGTGGCGCTTCGTTGCGATAGCTGGTCTGTCGGTTCACCGGGCGTACCGACGAAACTTTGTCATTGAGACCCATACTGCTTAGCGACTGGTAGCTACCCGTGCGCAACACGACACACTGGCGGCCAATACGCTCATCGGAGCAGACTTCCCAGTTGCCACGGTCAACCACGACTGAAGAAGCGAGGTCGTTGAAGCCCTGATTGGCGAAATTCTGCACCTGTCTTTCGGTGGTGAAGGCACGACCGCGAAATCCGTCGTGTTCGTAGAAGGTAATCTGTGCGGCGGCCTGGGTGGCGAGTAACACAGTCGTCGCACCGAGTGCGGCTTTTAGTTTCCAGTTCATGGCGAGTCCTTTTAATGGTTGTCCGCCGCGTAAACATGTGCGTGACGGTCGTTGATTGGGGATTTATTTCTAACCAGAACACGTTATGCGGATTCGCCCTTTACAGACATCGGCGGCTGCTGACACGCTTGTGGGACATTTGCGCATCTGCTTGTAGTCCAAGACCGACGGATCAAACCTCGTGGGTCGGCGCTACATCGCATGCTGGGCACATTGCAGAGAACTGAATTTCTCGACTGTTTCAATTAGGGCATCGCATTGGGGTCAGCATCGCGGGAAACACCACGCCGACGCAGCCATATTGATCACGTCACCGACGCCGTCGAGTGCGTGCCGGAGGTTTCCATCCACGGTTCGGCGAGCCGATGTTTGTTTGCTGCGGTTCGCCGTTATGCGGGCAAGGCTTCCAGTTGCGCGGCCATTTCCTGCGCATGGCGCTCTTCAACGGCGAGGATGCCGGCGATCATGAGATTCGTCCCACGGTCTCTGTCGCTGACATATCTGATGATGTCGCGGTAAATGTCGATGGTGATGCATTCGACGATCATCACTTCTTTGACGAGTTCGACAAACGACCTGGAAAGTACCTCGTCGGTCTGTTCCCAGCTAATCAAGCCGTCCCGCGAAAAACCAGGCGCGCCATTCAGCTCGACGATGCGCTGCGCAATCATGTCCGCATGCCCCTGCTCTTCGCGGGCGCGTTCGCCAAAGCTGAGGGCGATCGCATCGGTATCGCTTCCCGAGAAGTGATGATGGTAGTGCTTATAGCGCAGCGCGCAGAGGGTTTCCGTCGCGAACGCCTCGTTTAGCAGATTCAAAATCGTCGCGCGCTGCGCATCCATATCGGGCGCAGCCGCGCTGTCTTCGAGATGTCGACGCGTGCGCGTGCGCAACGTTTGCACGTCGAGGAGAAACGGACTCGCAGGCATTTGGATCTACTTTCTGATGAATCGCACAATTATCTGTCTGCGCACAAAAGCGGTCTGTACGCTACCGCACATACTGCGCTTCACATCACGTATGCGTAGATCCAATCGGCGCGGACCTCGTGGCGGACATTTGTCTCGAGAACCCCGCCCCTGCTGGCGTTTCACAAATCGGAACCACAAGAAACCCCGCATCCGTTCGAGGAGACACAACCTCAAGCACAGGAAAAA
>JAJAYN010000092.1 GCA_026786225.1 Burkholderiales bacterium
CAATACATCAATATATAAAGCATGGTTCCGGCCGTGGGTGAGGATGCTCGCGACGCGCCCGGTCGCGGAGGCATTGGGCCAGCTGCACCCACTGCGCATGCAACGCCAACTGCTTTCGGATGCCACACCGATGGCATCAGTCATTCGCGAAAAAGCGAAACAAGCCCGCACCGGCCGCACACTGGTTTCCGACGACCACCCGCTGAAGCGGATGGAAAGGAAGTTGTCGGCACAAATCACCGACAACCTCAATCAATTTCGCGACCAGCGCGATGCCCGCGCGGTGAGTCTCACACGCCAGCTTTACGGCCCGCAAGGTCTGGGCGCATGGTTCAAACCAGATGAGCCTGACGCTGATATCGCATACGCCAGGGCGCAGCGCGACCTGGAGAGTATTCGCGAGGACGTGCTGCAGCACATTACTGAAGGTGGCTTTGCCGAAGCTGTTTGCCGGATTGTTCTTGCTGGCATGATTTCCATTGGCTCATTCGAACGGCGCAGCCTTCGTCTGGCGCGCCTGTTGGCACAACTGCCCGCAAACCCACTCAACGGGCCGACGGGGCACCCCAACTGGGCGCGATTGTTCAAAGAGCAGGCACGCATCACTGCCGTCGCACCGGTAGAAGCGCTGAACGCGCTGGAGCACCTGTTGCCAGACTTCGACAGCCGCGAACACGCGCTTGCGTTGTCGGCAGCCGTGATGATGATCGAGCCCACATTGGCCAATCCGCGTTCGGAAATCATCGAATTCCTGATTGGCATGCTGGGTATTGATGCGCAGCGGGTCATCGCCCTCGCACGCGAGCTCACCGAATCTCTTGAGAAACCATTCATTAATGCAAAAAATTTGCCGATCGGCCCGATCAAACGCAAGCCCCGCCCCAGGCTTCCAATATCAAAACGCAATGCCAAGGCACACGCCGCGATTCATGTCGCGATGAAATCAAGATCCAAGACGACATCGATACTTCCGCATGCTGTTTAGCGATGCGCGCTTTCGCAGAAAAGCCGCGGGGTAAGGGCATTTCAAACGCTATTTTTTGCCCCATCCCCAGACGCGTGCGCATCTTCTCGATCACATCCGACTGCCGCACCAGCCGGTAGCGCGGCGTTTGTCCTGGACGGTGAAGCTGGAAGCGGGCGGCAATGGCACCAGGCGCATGATGTGTACGCCCGAATCAATTGATCAACGTAACAGATCTTCCCAGCGGATAGATTTCTTTCCGCGTTTTCCGCAGTCGTTTTGCCTCCACCATCGGCTTGCCGATCAAGGGACACGTCGGGTTGCGATAGCCACCTCTTTCCAGGGTGATGTCGTTTGTCGGTGCCGACCACAGGCCACCGCGTACCGGACGAAACAGCCACTGCACGTAGCCCGAACGTCCAGCTGTCTCGATGAGATCATCCGCGTCCGGCACTTCCGCCACAAGGGGCGAAGGCTCGCCTGGTAATGGATCCGCCTTGCCGAAAGCGGCGCACGCCTGCGTGGTTTCGATTCTTTCCGCGCCGGGCCGCATAAATGGCGCAACCTGCGAGCGCTCCAGATTCCACGCGCCCAGTTCCCATGCCGCTTCCAGCAGGCAGTTGTCGAGATCGTCGTAACGATGCCAGAAAGAATTCACTTGCAGAGCCGAACTTGGTACCGGTTGATAGGCCACCGCGTCGGATGTTTCGGTGATTCGCAATTCCACGAATCCATGCCAGTGAATCGTCAGTACCACCGGCGTGTTGACATGCGGAACTGCGGCAAGCGTCACGGCAACAATGGGCAGGCGATTGGCGACCAACTGGCTTTCGATGAGATCAAGCATATCCACGGCGATTGCTCCTGATGGAAATAAAGAAAATCAGATGCGCCCGTCGTAGTACGATCGGGCAGTCGACACTTCCACTGCCATGTCGATATATCGATGTGCGTTGCTGCACAGAGACTTGATGATGGGAATCGCCTCCCTTGCCACGCAGGCGTCGTAGGCACGCTCCAGCGCGTCGTCGGCCTGGTGCCACTCGGGAATGCGCAAATCGACATCTTCGAACTGGTCGCGGGAGACTTCGAAGAACTGTTGCAGGCTATGCAGCAGACGAGCGCCGCTATCGATATCGGCACCCGGCCTCGTCCGCGGTGCGGTTGCGGTAGATGTGGCTTGTGGCTGGAAGTGACGCTGACCCATGGTGGCATGCTCCTTGTCGGAAACGCGTTGCCGGTCGGGTCTGCCGGGATGTTGTTGCCGGCCATTGGTTCCGCGAGACCTTGCAGCACTGCGCGATAAGGTCAGCATGCGCGCCCCGGCATGGCTTCAATGTCGGGAAAAGCGGGGGGTTTCCGCGGCAATTCCGTCACACGGTTTTCGGCAGGTGCGGGAACGTCGCGGCCCGGCAGCGTCGGCGGTGAGCTATTGCCTGAAATGGGCGGTATTTACCCGCGAATTCCGCTTGATGAAGCGGAATTGTTGGCGCTGACGACAAATTGACCCAGGCTGCCGGAAAACATTAACCCGCGCCAATACCCCGCAAATCAAAGGCGTCAGCGTGATTTATTTCGTGAAGTTCACAAAACAATTCGTGGAGTAGAGAACAGGATACGAATTCCGTAGGCAAAGCCTAGCCGTTGCCGCCCCTTTCGTCTGGCGGTGCCTCAATAGCCCTACCGTAGTCAACATTTCCTGCCCTCCCTCATCAAACCGTGCATGCAGTTTTCCCGCACACGGCTTTCCGATGTCCTTCACACCGAGGCATGCGCCGATTTCCAGCCGGTCGTTATCGGAACCTGATATAGCCCATAACGCGTGTAAAGCATGGATCGAGGAAACCGCTTGAGAGCGGTGCCGCGGTCGTTGACCTTGTGGCGCCGCATCAGGTGCGTGCGCAAGCGTTCTTCTGCGTGCGCTTTCACCTTCGCCAATACCATGCGGGAATTTCGATAGTGGAAGTAGTTCGCCCACCCGCGAAGGCTGGCGTTCATGTTCCGGATAATCCGAGATTTTCCATTAGAAAGAATTTCAAGGTGAATAGTGCGGGGTGAATTTGGCAGGTAGATCGAACGTTTTTGCCCCATCCCACAAGCCCTGCATCCACGTTCGCTGTTGCATCGCCAGCGCCATATTCAG
>JAJAYN010000093.1 GCA_026786225.1 Burkholderiales bacterium
GACGTTTCTCAATCGCGCGCTCATTCTCTCGCCAGACCACATTGAGGCGGCCTACAACGCCGGCGTGATTCTCACGGAAACGGGCAATCTCGGCGATGCGGAGACCGTTTTTCGGCGCGCGCTAAATGCGCCTGTCGCCCGCGCGACCACGGCAGTGCGCATAAGTGCGCATCTGCGCCTGCTGCAATTGTTGTCGATGCAGGGCCGACACAATGAGTGGATGCGTGAAGGACAGAAATTTGCCAGCGCCTACCCCGATCAGGATCGCTCGCGGCTGATCGAATCACGCATCGCGCACGACCGCGGGGAACTCGAACGCGAAGCAGAAATTCTGCTGCCGCTGGCAGAACAAGCGACGGTGCTTGCGGATGACGTCAGCGCGCTGGAATTGATTGGTGCGTTGTTGGCGATACTGAGCTATTACGACGTTCCGGCGCAGTTGCTGCAGCGGTTGCACCACCGCTTCAGGCGGGCAGCACGGGTGGTGTACCCGCCGCTTGATGCGCTGCCATCAGCAGATGCAAATCGGCAACTGCAAGTCGGCTATCTGGTCGATTTTTTACAGCCTTTTGTCGCGGACTTCATCGGCATGTTGGTGGGTCACCATGACCTGCAGCGTGTGAGTGTTCGTATTTATGCCGTCAGCCCGGTTGAGCCAGCAATACACGACGCATTGCGCGCTGCCGGGATTGAATTGATATCCGTGGCCACTTTTGACGAACACCGCGCTGCGCAGATAATTCGCGCCGACGACCTCGACATTCTGGTCGATGTTGCCGGCTTCGGGCATTACGCCAAGCCCGGCCTGCTCTCCCGCAGGCCCGCGCGTGTACAGCTCGCACTGCCCGGTTTCACTAGCCCTGTTGGTATTGGTGATCTCGACTATCGCCTGTCCGACCTCGTGGCAGAGCGTGACATAAGTGAAACGACGGCCAATCCCGTCCCGATTTTTCTTGACGGTGGCGTATTCCCGCTATTGCCCGTCGCGCAAGACAGATCGCAACTTACACGTGAGCAACTTGGCATCGGCGCAGAGGTTGCGGTGTTCGGTGTTTTGGCGGCAGCCGCGCGCCTGTCATCGCGCTGCATCACGACGTGGAAAGCGCTTGCAGATACTCTGCCTGATGCCGTGTTTTTTGTTTGTCCCTTGCAGGTCGCTGATCGCGAACCTATCAGGAAACTGCTTTTGGCTGGAGGTATCGACGTTGCGCGGATCCTAATGCTTCCCGCGTCCTACATGCGCGCGCGCGACGTCACGCTCACGGGACTGGTGGATGTCATTCTCGATACCATGCCGGGCAGCGACTATTTCAGCACACGTGCAGCCATCCATGATGCGATCCCGCTCGTGTCCATTTCCGGCCGCATGTTTGAGGAACGTGTTGCGCTTTCGTTGCTGAGCCATCTCGGTGACCACTCAACAATTGCGGCGAGCGGTCGCGATTATGTCGATATCGCAGTAAAACTGGTGCAGGAGTTAAGCGCATCGCCAATAGCGCGCACCGCCCGGACTGATCGCCAGCGTGATTTGCTACGACAATCGCCGATTGCAGATTTGCGTTGCTATGTGACCCAGTTTGAGGACGTACTGTTTCGCGCCGCCGCATTGGGTTCGGTGCCAGACAGGGCGGAAATGTCTTCATGACGGCACCTCTGAACGCGGCGCGCGCGGCGCTGCAAGCCGGGCGAACCGAGCAAGCCATCGTGCAGTTGGCACAGATTACGTCGACCGAACCGACCAATGCGGAAGCATTCAGTTTGCTTGCCATGGGTTGTGTTCGCATCGGCAAATTGGGCGAGGCGCAACACGCCATCCAGCGTGCCCTGGCACTGCAACCGCAAAACGCCGACTTTCATCTGACCGCCGCCAACATCGAGCAGGACCTGGGGCATCTTGACGCCAGCGTGGCATTGCTTGGCCGAGCGCTGGTGTTACGTCCCGCGTTTGCGCAGGCGCACAATAATCTCGGTATCGTCCTTTCCGACCTGGGCCGCGTCGAAGAGGCGAGTAATGCCTTCGTGGAAGCGATTCGCTTGAATCCTCAATACGCACGCGCCTACGCCAATCTGGCTACCGCGCAGATGCGCATGCTGAAATTGCATGACGCGCTAGCCTCGGCGCAAAGCGCGATTGCCCTGCAACCCGATTACGCGCATGCACACCATCTTTTGGCCAATGCGCACAGCATGCTCGGTGATCCCCAGGCAGCGCAACGCGCACTGGTGAACGCGTTGCGATTAAAACCAGACCTGGTTGAATCCGCATTGCTCATGGCCCAGGTGCTGAGCAAGCTCAAGCGTCCCGATGAGGCGGAGCAGGTGATTCGGGATGCACTCACCCGCTCGCCAAACCGCGCCGAGCTTTGGACGTCTTTGGGAGATCTCGTCAGCGGACGTGACGATCTCACCGGTGCGCTGGATGCCTATCAGCGTTCGTTGCAATTGCGACCCAATGATGTCACCACCACCACACGCGCAGCGTTGCTGTTGCCCAATATTTACGCCAGTGACACCCATCTGGCTGCCTGCAGGGAGCGTTATGCACGCGGCGTCGACTATCTGGTGACCAATGCCGACACATTATCCTGATCAGTCGCGCGCGAGCGCTTTGGTGATGTTGTGCCGAACAATTTCCTGCTTGCCTATCAGGGATGCGATGACACGGTGTTGCAGCGTCAATATGCAAACTTCATCCACACATTGGTGTTGCAGTCCATGCCGGAACAGGCGAACGCACTGGTGACGCTGCGCAGTTCGCGGCAAGGTGCCGGTGACAGCCGAAGAATCCGCGTGGGGTTTTGCAGTCGCTTCTTCTACCGCAGTACCGTCGGCAATTATTTTGGTAGCTGGATCACGGACCTTGATCGTAGCGTCTTTGAAGTATTTGTCTACCACTCGCATGTGGTGGAGGATGAGGTGGTAGCCGGGTTACGGGGCGCCGTAGATCATTTCGTGCAAGGTGCGGAAAACTTTTCATTTTTTTCAAAGCGCATCGTCGCCGATGCGCTCGATATCCTCGTTTATCCGGAACTGGGCATGGACCAGACATGCTTCCTGCTTGCCGCATTGCGCCTGGCGCCGATCC
>JAJAYN010000094.1 GCA_026786225.1 Burkholderiales bacterium
CTGACGAGCCACGATTGGACGCCCAACACGGCGGTCGAGCGGACGCCGCAAAAGCGCGGCACCGTTCACCTTGGTCGTTGGGCCTCTCAATAACGGTGTCACTCGCTTACTCTGAAGAAGATTGCATGGCGGTATCCATTCGGATACAATGGATTGCATGAACATCTTTGAGCGCTCCGAGGAATTCGACGCGTGGCTCGCTGGCTTGAAAGACAGAGTCGGTCGCGCCCGTATCCTTCATCGAATCCGTTCCGTCGAGCATGGCAATTTCGGCGACTTTGACTCGGTCGGCGAAGGAGTTTTCGAATTGCGCGTCCATGTTGGGCCAGGCTATCGAGCTTATTTCACACGGCGCGCTGAGGTGGTTTACTTGCTTCTCTTGGGCGGTGACAAGTCCTCGCAGAAGCGTGACATCAAACGCGCCATCGAAATGGCGCAAGCATTGGATAAGGAATGAGCCATGGCCAAATTTACCCGCTTTGACGCAGCCGACTACCTTGATGATGAAGAAACTATCGCGGAGTACATTACCGCTGCCTTGGAAGATCCCAATCCAGATGTATTTCTAACCGCCGTGCGTGATGTGGCCCGCGCCCGTGGCATGGCACAACTCGCCAAAGATTCTGGCCTTGGGCGGGAGAGCTTATACAAGGCCCTTACACCCGGCGCCAAGCCACGCTACGACACGATGCTCAAATTGCTACATGCGCTTGGCGTAAAGCTCTCTGCATCTCCCACCCATTCGTGAGCTACATGCTGCCTCCCTCACGATGCCAACTCGGCGGTCAACCGGACCTACGCAAAATGCCGCGCAGGCCAGTCACCTTGAACGTTAGGCGTCACGAGCACATGGTTCTGCTGTCGAACTTCCTGAGAAACAATGCACACATGCTTGATGCGGCGGAGCGTTGTATTGAACGCAGGCAGCACCTGCCGTCCTTGGTGCTGATGTATTCGCACATAGACACCCTCGCTTGGGCCGCGTCTAAGAAGTCAGGAACAGACGTGCGACTCAACTTTGAGGGTTGGGCGAATCGGTGGCTCCTTCCACACCTAACAACCCACGCGCCAGATGTCACCGCCACAGACTTGTACGGAGCGAGATGCGGGGTTCTGCATACCCTCACTGGAAAGTCTGGACTGTCAGGAAAAGGGCAAGCTCGAGAAATCGCGTATGCGTGGGGAACCGGCCGAGTTGACGTTCTTCGAGAAGCGTTGAATCAGGCAGGCAAGCCGGGACAGCTTGTCGTGCTTTACTATCAAGAACTACTGAAGTGCCTGCGGTCAGCCGTAGCGGACTTCGTCGCATCGGCCGACCAAGATTCCGATTTAGCTGCAGCACTCCAATCCGCCGATTCGAAGCACTATGTGAATCACCCAAGTCCACGAGCCAACGCCGAGTGACGCCTAACGATGCGGTGAAGATCGCTCCCTTCGGTCGCTCGGACGGCGCAAAAGCACGCGTCCGGTTGCCTTCAACGTTAGGCCCGGCGGACAAATGCCACGCTTATACACCCGCTGTCCGTACACAATCATTACCTTGCTTGCTTTCCGTTAAGCACAGACTACTTGGAGAAAGATATGACAGACAAGAAACGTGTCCTGGTGATTGGCTTGCAACCAACACTCATCGATTTCTCGGACCCCGACTACGCGGCTTATCCTGGCATGGACGCGGCGAAGGTATTGGCCGGCCTCAAAGCCTCTGAAGGCAGCTTGACTGACCGCGGCTACGACGTGCAAATGTGCTTGACCGATTTTGGCGAAACTGCTGAGGCAGTTGTTCGAGACCAACTGGAGCAGAATCGGTTCGATTGCATCCTCATCGGAGCGGGCGTACGAACGATCGCAGGAAACTTCCTACTGTTTGAAAAGTTGATAAACGTCGTGCACGCGCACGCTCCTCAAGCGAAGCTATGCTTCAACACTAAGCCGACTGACACAGCTGAGGCAGTGCAGCGCTGGCTATGAAATGCAGGAGGACTTTATGCTTTCGCGAGTCACAGCTGCCTAACATTGCGTTCAAGACCGTTCGCTTCGCTCACTGGGACGCGCCAACAGTGGCGCGCCCTTTAACTTGATCGTTAGGCGTTCAATTGCGGTGGTGACATTAGGCACACAATATGCTACTGTGCGAAAATGAAACCGTTTCGCTGGAATCATGACAAAAACGAAGAGCTGAAAGCAGGGCGAGGAATTTCCTTCGAAGAGGTCGTTCTTGCAATTGAGGCCGACGGGATGCTTGATGTCGTCCGACACCCTAACAGCGGAAAATATCCAAACCAACTCGTGTACATAGTCGCTCTTGATGGCTATGTGCATCTGGTGCCTTACATCGAAGAACCCGAGTACTACTTTCTGAAAACCATCATCCCGAGCCGGAAAGCGACCCGCGATTACCTGCTGAGGAGAAACCGTGATGAAACGCCCTGACAAATTCGAACACGACATGCTAAAGGCTTATGAGGGCGGCGTTTTGAAGTCCATTTCGCCGACCAAAGCAGACCTTACCAAATTCAAGGCTGCTGCCTCCGCGACATTTATCAAAGAGCGACGCGTCAATATCCGCCTCTCATCGCCAGATTTAATGGATATTCAGGCGCGCGCGCTTGAGGAAGGGCTGCCGTATCAGACCTTTATTGCTAGTGTCCTTCACAAGTACGTCGCAGGCCGCCTTGTCGAGAAACCTTCACGCCTGACATCGCGCTCAAGCGGACGCGCCACAAAACGCCGCACCGCTTAGCTCGGACGTAAGCCCCGTCAATCGCGATTGCATACTATCCGTCTTTGCCGTATAGTAGGGCTATGTACACCATCGCGGAAACACCCACCTTCGTTGGCGATGCCGACAAGGTCTGGACCGAGGAGGAACGGCTGGATTTTTTCGTGTGGCTCGCCGGCAATCCGGAAGCAGGAGATGTCATCCCGGATAGCGGTGGTTGTCGTAAGGTCCGTTGGTCCCGCGCCGGCACTGGCAAGCGTGGCGGCGTTCGGGTCATATACTTCACGCGTTTGCCATCCGGAAAAATCTGGTTGCTGCTCGCGTACCCGAAGTCGATGAAAGACAACATTCCCGGTCATCTACTCAAGGCAGTTCGAAAGGAAATCGAAAATGGCTAGCCGCACCCCAACCCAAAAGCGCGTCTCTTCGGGCGAAACCCTCGGCCTGAAACTCCTGCAGTCCGTCCGCGAAATGAAGGGCGCACAGGCCGCTCGCGTTACCAAAGTTGAACCAAACGAGGTCGTGCAGGCGCGCCAAAGTACGGGCCTGTCTCAAGCCCAGTTTGCTGAGGCGTTGAGTATCTCAAAGCGCACTCTGCAAGAATGGGAGCAAGGACGCCGCTCGCCGTCTGGAGCCGCCCAGGCCCTCATTCGCATCGCAAAAAATCACCCAGAAGTTGTGCGCGAGGCATTGGCTTGACGCATGGGGCTAACACTACGTCCCAGGGGACGCTATGCGATGAAGCCACGCAGCGCCCCTGAACTACAACGTTAAATGTCGTTGGACGCAACAGTATTGTGTCTATACAATTAAATATGGTCACATGGAACGAAGCCAAGCGCAAGCTGAACATAAAAAATCACGGCCTCGACTTCGCCGGATGCGACGCCATTTGGGAGCACTTCACTGTAACCCGTGAGGACAAGCGTGAAGATTATGGTGAGGCGCGCCTAGTCTGCTTCGGAATACTGGAAGATGAAGTAGTGGTGATGGTCTACACGGAGCGCCAAAAGGGGCCGCACGTGATCTCTTTGCGAAAGGCAGAAAAATATGAAGCACGCTACTACCGCCAAGTTGCCAAAGAAAACCTCGGTTAAAGTCGCAGACCCCGACAATCCCGCATGGACCGAGGAAATGCTCGGACCACCCGTGATAAAGCGAGGTCGTGGTCCGCAAGCGGCACCAACCAAGGTATTGACATCAATCCGCCTTGACGCAGACGTCGTGGAGTTCTTTAAGTCTCAGGGCGACGGCTATCAGTCGCGGATAAATGAGACGCTTCGAAAGGAAGTAGATCGAAATCTAACTCGTCGTCCAAGTTCGACAACGCGCAAGCGCGTTGCGTCTTGACTCAAGCGTTAAAAGCTCAAGCTAATTGGCGGTTTGACACCAATTAAGGTATAGTTTCTATACTATGAATTCCTTCGAATTTGATGCCGTCAAGAGTGAGTCCAATCGTTCGAAACACGGCATCGATTTTATTGAAGCGCAGGTTCTCTGGAGCGACCCGATGCTGTTGGAGATCCCTGCAAAAACGGAAGATGAGCCGCGTTACTTAGTGATAGGGCTTGTTGAAGGTAAGCATTGGTCTGCAGTCATTACCTACCGCGGAGCAAACATCCGATTGATATCCGTTCGTCGCGCACGCACAGAAGAGGTGGTTCTATATGAAAGCTAGAAAATTTGAGCAACAGTTTGACGAGGGTGTCGACATCACAGCTACTTTGGATTTGTCCAAAGCTAAGCGCGTGCTGCAAGAGCAGAAGCGGGTGAATGTCGACTTTCCGACCTGGATGATTGACTCGCTTGATCGCGAAGCTAGCAAACTGGGAGTTACAAGGCAGTCTGTCATTAAAGTATGGCTAGCCGAACGACTTGAGGCGACCGCTTCTAACTTGACGTTCCAACGGAAGCGCGCTGGTACCGCGCAACGCTGAACTCTGCGTTATGTTCCCCAGATGCATCCTGCATGAGCGCCCTAAGCAAGAAAAGACCGAGGTTCCAAGTGCCATTCTGGTCAGAGTCAAATTGTTTTCCAACGCATGCACCATACCGGCCATCCGAACAACATCGTAAACCCAGCCCTGACGCGCTTTCCGGGACAAAAATGCCTGAAGAAGCTTGCCAGCGCTAGAGTTTCATAATATTGTCATTTCGAGCGAAGCGAGAAATCTGCTTCCTAACGACGTTGCAAAAAGCAGATTTCTCACCCGCTAGTGCCGGGTTCCAAATGACCGTTCTATTGCGGCGACCACTTATCCCAAGCCCTTGCCTTGATC
>JAJAYN010000095.1 GCA_026786225.1 Burkholderiales bacterium
ACCCACACCTGCGTGAACGCGGAGGCGCGGATGATGAGCCTTGCCAGTGCCGGCAGCAACTCCAAAGCCAAAAAGGGGGCCGTGGTGGAATATTTTCGACCTAACCTCAAGCCGACAATTTCTCATCCAGCCAAACCTTTATCAATGACTGATAAGGCACATCGCGGGAATTGGCTTCGATCTTGATCCGCTCGAGCATATGAACCGGCAGCCGCAACGAAATACTTTGCGTGCTTGGCTTCAAGTTTGGAAATCGCGCACGTTGAAGTTTGGATAAATCAAGATGATCTGTGCTGTTTGGTTGTTCCCAAAATGCACGTTCTTCCGCCTCCGATTTGAATTTTGGCGTTTCCTTAATCCTGGTTTTCATATGCTTTCCTTTCTCGCCGATTTGCATCGCGCGCTGAAATGATCCGAATCAGTGTTTCGTTTCCACGCAACGTGAATGCAACTTGCAACAGTCTCTCATCACCTGTTCGCCCAAATGCAACGTAACGAAGTTCGCGGCTGGAGTGCTTTTCATCTTGCATTGTCAACAAACCACTGTCGGAAAAAATCTGCTCGGCCTCTGCTTGCGAGATATCGTGCCGTTCGTTTTTCCTTGCGTTACCCGTATCCCAATCGAAACCAACGACGTTTGAAAAATCAATCATTTTTGTATATTACTATGATATACAACAAAATGCACTTTCAATGCGCCCTCAGTGTGCCTCCTCCCAATTCATCCCCACCCCCGGCTCCGCCACTAACGGCACATCCAGCTTCGCCACCCCACTCATCAACTCCGGCACCTTCGCTTTCACAAGCTCCAGCTCCAACTCCGGCACCTCGAACACCAGCTCATCGTGCACCTGCATGATCATGCGCGTTTCAAGTTTCTCAGCGTCCAGCCAACCCTGTACCGCTATCATTGCCAGCTTGATCAAATCCGCCGCCGTGCCCTGCATAGGCGCGTTGATGGCCGCTCGCTCTGCACCCTGACGGCGACCTTGATTGCCGCTGCGAATATCGGGCAGCCACAGGCGGCGGCCGAACACCGTTTCCACATATCCGCGCTCGTGCGCTTCATTTCGGGTACGGTCCATGTACGCCTTCACGCCGGGGTAGCGAGCGAAATATTTATCGATATAGAGCTTCGCGGCTGAATTCTCGATACCCAGATTGCTCGCCAATCCGTAAGCACTCATGCCGTAGATCAGACCGAAATTGATCACCTTGGCGTATCGACGCTGCTCACTGGAAACCTGATCGCGTGGCACGCTGAAGACTTCTGAAGCCGTGGCGCGATGCACATCCTCGCCTTTGGCAAAGGCATCCAGCAGGCCCGGGTCGCTAGAAAGATGCGCCATGATGCGCAGCTCAATTTGCGAATAGTCGGCAGAAACAATCTTGCTGCCAGGCGGCGCAATGAACGCTTCACGGATGCGGCGACCTTCTGCGGTGCGTACGGGGATGTTCTGCAGATTCGGGTCGTTCGATGACAAGCGGCCTGTGACCGCAATCGCCTGTCCATAGTTGGTGTGCACCCGGCCGGTCTTGGGATTGACCATACGCGGCAGCTTGTCGGTGTAGGTACTTTTGAGCTTGGCGACGCTGCGGTAGTCCAGAATAATTTTCGGCAGCGGATGATCCTCTGCCAGCTTGGCGAGCGTCTCTTCATCTGTCGAGGGCGCGCCACCAGGCGTTTTCTTGAGTGGCTTGATGCCTTTCTTGTCGAAGAGAATTTCGGCGAGTTGCTTCGGCGAACCGAGGTTAAAAGGCTGGCCTGCTTCCTCATGCGCCTTGGCTTCGAGCGCCAGCATCTTGATGCCGAGCTCGCCGCTTTGTTTATCAAGAAGCGCACCGTCAATCAGCACGCCATTGCGCTCAATCGTGAGTAGCACATGCGAGGTTGGCATCTCGATGGTTTCGTAGACGAAATTGAGCTTCTCGTCAGTAGCGATTTGCGGGTGCATCGCCAGATGCAGTTGCAGCGTGACGTCCGAATCTTCCGCTGAGTAATTGGTGGCGGTTTCAATCGAGACTTGTTCAAAGCCGATCTGCGAAGCACCTTTGCCGGCAACTTCTTCAAACGAAATCGTCTTGGCATTCAGATGGCGAGTGGCAAGCGAATCCATGTCGTGCCGCTGATGGCTTTCCAGCACATACGATTGCAATAATGTGTCGTGCACATAGCCCTTCACGTGAATACCGTGATTGGCAAATACATGCAGATCGTATTTGATGTTTTGGCCAAGCTTGCGTTTGGTTGCGTCCTCCAGCCAAGGCCGCAGCTTGGCGATTGCACCGTCAAAATCGAGCTGGTCCGGCGCGCCGGGGTAGATGTGTCGCAGGGGCAGGTACGCGCCTTCGCCTGCGACGCAGGCGAAGGACAAGCCGACGATCTGCGCCTGCATCTGGTCGAGGCTGGTGGTTTCGGTGTCGACGCAAGCCAACTCGGCAGCGTTGAGTTTTGCGATCCACGTGTCGAGCTGGGCCTCGGTAAGGATGCATTCGTACTTGCGCGTATCGACAAAGACGGCTTGTAGCGCGGCAGGTTCACCGGAGGACCAGCGGGAAGCACTTGCATCCTTGTCGGCCTGCTTGAAAACAGCGGCACCCGCTCCCTCGCCCGCTTGCGGGAGAGTGTCGGGGTTAGAGGAGCCTTTGTGCAACGCAGCCTGCATGCCCTTGAAACCAAACTGCTCATAAAGCTTGTCGAGCTTTTCAATATCCGGCGTCTTGTGATCGATGGTGTCGAAATCAAATGACAGCGGCACATCGCATTTCACAGTCACCAGCACACGTCCTGTCGGTAGCCAATCCAGCGCCTTGCGCAAATTCTCGCCGACCACACCTTTGATATTGGCCGCATTCGCGATCACGCCATCGAGCGAACCATATTCCGCAATCCACTTCGCCGCTGTCTTCGGGCCGACCTTTTCAACGCCAGGCACGTTATCGACGGTGTCGCCCATCAGCGTCAGGTAATCGATGATCCGGTCGGGCGGTACGCCGAATTTCGCTTTGACGCCCTCGACATTCAGCGTTTCGTTAGACATCGTGTTTACCAGCACCACATGCGCATCCACCAACTGCGCGAGGTCTTTGTCGCCAGTGCCGATGATTGTTTCCACGCCGCGCGCCGTAGCGTGCTTGGAGAGCGTGCCGATGATATCGTCTGCCTCCATGCCATCCACCACCACACACGGCCAGCCGAGTGCTTCGGCGACTTCGCGGATATGCCCGATCTGGTGCGCAAGGTCTTCCGGCATTGACGTGCGATTGGCCTTGTACGCCGAATAGATGTCATCGCGAAAGGTTTTGCCTCTGGGGTCAAACACGCAGGCGCTATAATCGGCAGGGTAATCTATGCGAAGTTTATTGAGCATATTAGCCACACCGAAGATCGCGCCGGTGGGCTCGCCGGTCGGAGAACGAAAGTCGGGCATGGCGTGGAAAGCGCGGTAAAAAAAGCTCGAAATGTCGACGAGCAGCAAACGTGGGCGTGGTTTTTCAGATGCGCTCATGGCAGTCATTGGAGTATGCGAAGTTGAAACAATCTCAAAGCGGTACAAAGCACGGTGGGAAGGTTCCGAAGCCATCCGATCCGGATATGAAACACCAGTCGCTAATCGCTGCGCGAGAATCGTGGTGGATGTTCAACATTATCGCCGAAATGGTTACGGCGTCAGAACGCCTGGCAGGGGTCTCGCCTGCAGTGGCCATTTTTGGCAGTGCGCGCCTCAAGGAAGACAATCCCTACTACGGCGTGACCGAAACAATTGCACGCAAATTGTCCGATGCTGGATTCAGCGTGCTCTCCGGCGGCGGCCCGGGCATCATGGAGGCAGCCAACAAAGGTGCTGTGGCCGGCAAGAGCCCAAGTGTGGGGCTCAATATCATGCTGCCCTTTGAGCAGGGCGGGAACGGCTATCAGGACGTGTCCATGATGTTCCAGCACTTCTTTGCACGCAAAACGATGTTCGTCAAACACGCGGCGGCTTACGTGGTGATGCCTGGTGGATTCGGCACACTCGATGAACTCTCCGAAGC
>JAJAYN010000096.1 GCA_026786225.1 Burkholderiales bacterium
AGAGGATGCTGCGGGCTTTAGAAAGGGCCAAGGTGGTAGCTGAGTGGTTGTGTACTGTGGATTTTTTTTCAGAAGATGGCACGGTGCTGATGGCTAAGGAATCACATAAACCAAGATTGGAAATGATTAACGACACCATCGCTATAGTCAAAGCGCGTCATTTTTTGGGCAGTAAAGCCTGAAGCTGGACACTTATGCTCAAAACTAAATCGTCGGCATCGGTAAAGTTTTTCATCAACCTTTCGGTTTGGGCGTCGTCTATAGCGCCACCGAGTTCGTGCTGCCTCATTATTTTTAATGCAACACCCTGCGCCTCAATGGCGATTTGGAGTTGCTTAACAAGCTGGGCTGCATCTTTATCAAAAATCATTGCTGCCTCCTTTGTGGGGTCTAACGATATGTAGGGAGACTCAAAGTCGCCCGAACATTCCATGCTGTCTCCCTAACATTCCAGAAGAAAGGCGGAAAACATATTTGTAATCAACCGCTTCGTGCATAATGCTGTATATATGAACAGTCATAACACTTTCACGTTTTCCGGCAGCCATAGTTATTCGTCAAATGGTTAGCGTGGGGTTCAGAAACTTAGTGTAGCAATTGGCTTCCTACGCTGCAATCGGCCAAAATTTCCGCGCCGCAAGACCGACTCCAATGAACACTTAAAGGAAACCCATTTGACCGCTCCTGGCCGATAAGCGACATTCAGCAAATCGGATTTGCTCTGAAACCCTACACCCGCGACTTAACCGCCTTCACCACCGCCTCCGCCGTTATCCCGAAGTGTTTATAAAGCACGCCCGCCGGCGCAGATTCGCCAAATGTATCGATGCCAATGACCACGCCTTCCAGGCCAACGTACTTGCGCCAGTAGTCGGTGACGCCAGCTTCGATCGCGACGCGCGCAACGTTTCGCGGTAGCACTTCCTGGCGATAGCCCGCGTCCTGCTTGTCGAATACAAAAGTGGACGGCATCGACACGACGCGTGCGTGTATACCCTCTTCGGCGAGCAACTTCTGCGCTTCGATGGCCAGCGGCACTTCGGTACCGGTGGCGATAATGACCGCCTTGAGGCGACCGCCTTCTTCGGACAATACATAACCTCCGCGCGCCACATCGGCTAGCGTTTCGGCACTGCGTTTCTGGAATGCTGAATTCTGTCGCGAGAATATCAGGCAAGTCGGGCCATCCTTGCGCTGCACCGCGCGCACCCACGCTGCTGCCGCTTCGACCGTATCGCAGGGACGCCATACATCCATATTGGGAATCAGCCGCAGCGAGGAAACATGTTCCACGGATTGGTGCGTGGGACCGTCTTCACCAAGGCCGATGGAGTCGTGCGTGAACACCGAAATGTTGCGAATTTTCATCAACGCGGCCATGCGCAGCGCGTTGCGCGAGTAATCGCTGAAGGTGAGAAAGGTGCCGGTGTAGGGGATGAAGCCGCCGTGCAGCGTGATTCCGTTGGCAATCGCGGTCATGCCGAATTCGCGCACGCCGTAGTTAATGTAGTTGCCGCCCGTTGTTGGTGTCAGCGCGACGGTGCCGCTCCAGTTGGTCAGGTTTGAGCCGGTCAAATCGGCAGAGCCACCAATGAACTCAGGCAGCACGGGTGCCAGGCCTTCGATGGCGATCTGCGAGGCTTTGCGCGTGGCGACTGTCTCACCTTTTTCGTTTACTTTCGCCATCAGCGCGCCCACGGTGCCAGCAAAGCCGCTTGGCAATTCACCGGCCATGCGCCGTTTGAATTCAACCGCCAACTCAGGAAATTGCTGTTCGTATGCTTTAAACGTGGCATCCCACTGGGCTTCGAGGCCCGCGCCTTTGTGGGTGCAGTCCCAGGCGTCGTAGATATCTTTCGGAATTTCAAACGGTGGGTATGGCCAGCCGATGGCCAAACGCGTGGCGGCGATTTCCTTGTCGCCCAAAGGTGCGCCGTGCACTTTGTCGGTACCGCCCATATTCGGTGCACCCTTGCCTATTACGGTCTTACAGCAGATCAACGTGGGTTTGTCGGTAACAGACTTTGCCTCCTCAATGGCGGCGTCCACCGCATCGGCATTGTGGCCGTCCACATTGGGAATCACGTGCCAGCCATAGGCCGCAAAACGCATCGGCGTGTTGTCCCGAAACCAGCCTTCTACCTTGCCGTCGATGGAAATACCGTTGTCGTCGTATATCGCAATCAATTTGCCCAGCCCGAGCATGCCGGCGAGTGAACAAACCTCGTGCGAAATACCTTCCATCATGCAACCGTCACCCAGAAATACATAGGTGTGATGATCGACGAGGCACAATCCCTTGCGATTGAAGGTGTAACGCAATTCGCGCTCCGCAATCGCCATACCCACCGCATTGGCCAGACCCTGACCCAGTGGGCCGGTGGTGGTCTCGATACCGGGTGTGATGCCGACTTCGGGGTGGCCGGGCGTTTTGGAATGCAGCTGGCGGAAGTTTTTGATTTCCTCCATGGGCAAGTCATATCCGGTCAGATGCAGCAGCGAATAAAGCAGCATCGAGCCGTGACCGTTGGAAAGCACAAACCGGTCACGATCCGCCCAGTGCGGGTTCTTCGGGTTGTGCCTCAAATGGCCGCGCCACAGCACCTCAGCGATATCGGCCATGCCCATCGGCGCACCGGGGTGGCCGGAATTGGCTTTCTGTACGGCATCCATGGCGAGAGCGCGGATGGCGTTGGCGAGATCGGTGCGGGTTGGCGTGGTCATTTTGAGAGGGAGAGAGTGGAACGGTGGACGGGATTGACGATTATAATTTATTGCCTTGCAGCTAGTGTGCTGCTTCACCCGATATACGACTGATAAAAACGATGGATTTTTCGTCGAATCAAGACGCAAAGCACAGCAATAGCACCGCTATTGCGCGCATTTGCAACGCAGAGTCGGCGGAAAAGACGCGTTTTTAAGTCGCCTATAGGGTGAAGCAGTACACTGGTCGTTTAGTCTGTGATGAAATTCAGCTGCTACGAAAATCGACGTAAGGATTTCAAAAATGCAGGGCCTCCATATCATCGCCGATCTCTATAGCTGCCCTAAAGGTGACTATCTGGTCTCGGCGGATGCATTGCGCGAACTGTGTGTCACGGCCTGCAAAAATGCCGGCCTGTCCATTCTGGGGGAGCATTTTTACCAGTTCGACAGCTTTGACCAGGTACAGGCAGGCGGGGCAACAGGCGCGGTGATACTGGCCGAATCGCATTTGGCCATTCACACGTGGCCCGAACGCGATGGCGCGACGCTAGACATCTACGTATGTAACGTGACGGGTGACAACAGTCCGCGCGCCGAAAGCCTCTATGCCTCGCTGCTTGCGTCGCTTTTGCCTGCCGACGTGATGGTGAAGCGCGTTTGGCGCGGCAAAGAGCCCCCCATCAAAGTTGCCGCTTGAGTCTCATGCGCCTGGATGAATCGCTTAACGCTGGTTCAGGCGCCTATTTCGACGGCAGGTTGATCGATGCCCTGCAAACAGCCTACCAGTTGATCGAGGTGTTCGAGACACAGTCGTTGGGCAAACTCATGCGCATCGATGGTGCCAACATGACCAGCGAGCGCGACGAATTCTTCTACCACGAGAATCTGGTGCACCCTGCGGCCATCGCGCATCGTGACCCGCGAAACGTACTGATCATCGGCGGTGGCGACGGCGGGTCCAGCG
>JAJAYN010000097.1 GCA_026786225.1 Burkholderiales bacterium
CCGTGAGCTTGCCGCGAACGCCAATCGTGCCCGTTACCCAGGTATCGTCACCTTTGTAACCGGGAATGTCATAGGACAAGCCCGCGGCGACCGAGACTGGATTTGCCGACACGAAACGATCACTGTTTTCATTTTCCTTGTCCACCGACACGCGCGCATAAGGGGTCCAGTTGCCAAGCGCAACCGATGCACGTACGCCGAAGCTGCTTACACGCGATTTACGGTTCTGCTGGAAAATATTCAGGTCAGCAGATCCGGAACCGGATTCCGTGAAGGCCGAAACATCAACGAGTTGCGACGTGTACGACGCGAACGGCCCGACTGAAACGGTGTTGAATTTAAAGTCGTAGCCAGCCGTTAGCGACATCGATACGTTTGAGCCATTGGTGCTTGACGACGCCACGCGGGTCAGGCTGCCCAGCTTGACAGTGCGCTGCACGTTTCTGAACTTGAGGTCTGAAGATGTCGCCATGAAATTGCCGTAGAGACCGTCCGATCTCAACGAAGCAAACAGCGAGAACGCCGTTTCGTCCAGATCGAATTTTCCGGCCGAACCCAGACTGGTATCCGCAGTCGATGCACCGACCGCCACGCCGACGGTCAATACGTCCGAGGCGCGCATGGATACACCGGCGCTGCCAGCCCGATTTTTGGTGTTTGATTGCGGCGACAGGTTATTGCGGGAAATATCAAACTTGCCACCATCACCGGCCGCAAAAGCAACTATTTTGCCGACCGCTGCTGATTGTCCGGACTGCAGGCCTTCATCGAGGGTGCGAATGTGCGCCGCACGCGAAGCCAGTGGCACTTCAGTCATGGTGGAGTAGGTATTCGGGCCATCGATCAATGATTTGACGAAGTCAGCCACGATGGCTTGTGAACCCGTTGTGGGGTGCACGCCATCGGCGAACAGATAGGAGGTCGCGGCGCCAGTGGCCACGAGATTGCCCGGGCCGCACGCGATCAAGCCTACTGGTGGTGTCGCATTACATGCCATGCCGGTGGTGTTGGTGAAGCCGAATGCAGCGGCGTTTGCTTTGACGTCGTTAAACAGCGCAAAGGCATCGACCGGAATCACTTTTGTACCAATCAACCCCGCGAACAGCGTGGCGTTGTAGCCAAGGGACAGCGAAGTCGCGGCTGCACTGCCGGCTGCACCGATTGCCGTTGGCGCAAACGATGGTGTGCTGCCGAGATCCGGCAGGTTGAACACCATGATGTAGCGCGCACCAGCACCGCGGAGACGCGCGATTTGCGCAATCTCGGTGCCGGCTGCGGTATTGATAACCGTGGTCGGGTTGACCGTGCCACCGGCAATACCGGCGAAGTTCTGGAAAATATCATTTGCGCCAGCCCACACTGCGTACAAGGCACCCGGATCAGCACTGCCGCCGGCCCTGGTGAGGTACTCACCAATTTGCGTGCCGATGGGGCGTTGCGCGAAGCCGGGTGGGGTGGAAGCCGAGTCACCCTGCGCGCGTGCGCCACCCTGTGCGTAGATGCCACCACCCGCGTTGGAAGGCGCACCATTGCCGCCGTACGTTTGCGCGATCAATTCTGACCAGACCGGGCCTGGATTGGTCGTGAAGCGGCCCAATCCCGCTGCAGTTGCTGCAGGCGTGCCGACGCCGACCAGAAATGGGCGGAAAAACCCGGAGTCCGACAAGGAATCACCGAACACAAAGACGCCGCTGAAAGTGACCGCATTCGCGGCAGGCGTGCCCACTAGCATTGCAGACGCAATCAGGGCGGGAATGACACGTTTCTTGAATGACATATGAAGCTCCTCGGGAGTGATGAAAGCTGGAATTATTATGTTGGAGGGTTCGTTATGGCCGAAATCGCCCCTTGCCAGCCGAAATCATGGCACAACTGAGAGTGCTAAACAAGAAAGAAGCGGGTCGCTGTCGGTGTGATGGCGCTTCTGTTGTATCCGCGCACTGACTGGTGCGCCCGCGTTTTAGACGGCTAATAAACGCGACGGGCAAGCTGCGCTTCGTGGAGTAGGGTGGTCGCCAGCTCCTCGATACTCTTGGTGGTCGAATTCAAAAACGAAATACCGGCGTTTTTCATGAGTATTTCGGCTGTATTGACCTCCCACTTGCAGTTTTCCAGTGCGGCGTATTTGCTGTCAGGCTTGCGCTCCTGGCGGATCTGCTGAAGGCGCTCGGCAATGATGGTGAGTCCCCAGACTTTGTGTTTGAGCGGCAACAGCGCAGGTGGCAGCTTCAGCTTCTCAAGGTCTTCGGGGATCAATGGATAGTTGGCTGCCTTGATACCAAATTGCAACGCGAGGTACAGGCAAGTCGGCGTCTTGCCACTCCGCGAAACGCCGACCAGAATGAGGTCGGCCTGATCGAGATTGCGATTGGTCACGCCATCGTCGTGCGCCATGGTGTAATTGACCGCTTCGATGCGCTGGTTGTAATCCTTGAAGTTGCCGGCAGAGTGGCTGCGCCCGACGGCGTGCGCCGACTTGACCTTGAGTTCAGCTTCCATCGGTACGATAAACCGCTCAAACATATCCAGAACCATCGCGTCCGCTTTGGCGATTTCCTCGCGAAGATCATCCGCCATCAGCGAAGTAAACACTAACGGTCGCATACCCGATTCGATGTGTGCGGCCTTGATCTGGTTGAGCGCGTCCTGCGCCTTGTCCATATTGTCGATGAAGGGCAGTGTGATGCGTTTGAATTCAACGACATCGAACTGGGTGAGCAGGGAGTTGCCCAGCATCTCCACCGTGATGCCGGTACGGTCGGAGATAAAAAATGCGGTACGTCGGTTAGGCATGGCGATTCTCGGTGGCGCGGACACCCGGATTGCGGGCTGTTGCTGAGGGGATAAGATAAGACGGGTCGGCTATAATTCTATCCTTATTCCGCACTGCAACATTTTCGCTTCCATCCCCCTTCCTGCCCCTAACTCGCCCCTGCCGCCATGCCAAGCCCCACCGTATTGCCGTTGGTTTTGCCTCTCTCTTCACTCCGCAAGCATGACGTCGCCACGGTCGGGGGCAAGAATTCTTCCTTGGGGGAATTGATCAGCCAGCTTGCCCAGGCTGGCGTGCGCGTTCCGGGTGGTTTTGCCACAACCGCTGAGGCATTCCGCGATTTTCTGGCCCATAACGACCTGACGGCAAAAATCAATGACGCGGTCGCAAAACTGGATGTCGAAGACCTCAAGGCGCTGGCCAGTACCGGCAAAATGGTGCGCGAGCTCATTGCCAATGCGCCCTTTCAGCCGGCGCTGGAAAAGCAAATTCGAGATGCCTACGCTGAACTCACCAGAAACGATCCAAATGCCTCCTTTGCCGTGCGCTCATCGGCCACGGCGGAAGACTTGCCTGATGCGTCCTTCGCTGGCCAGCAGGAAACATTCCTGAATATCAAGGGCATCGATAACGTGCTCGACGCAGCCAAACACGTCTTCGCGTCTCTTTACAACGATCGCGCCATTTCCTATCGCGTGCATCAAGGATTTACCCATGCCGAAGTTGCCCTGAGCGCTGGTGTGCAGCGCATGGTGCGCTCGGACACCGGTGCGGCGGGTGTGATGTTCACATTGGATACCGAGAGTGGCTTTCGTGGGGTCGTATTCATTACCTCGAGCTATGGGCTGGGCGAAATGGTGGTGCAAGGCGCTGTCAATCCGGATGAGTTTTATGTTTCGAAGCTTTGCATGGAGAACGGCAAACCCGCTGTGCTCCGTCGCGGGCTGGGCACCAAAGCCGAGAAGATGATTTTTGGTTCTGCCGAGTCGGCTGGCAAATCGGTCGAAACCAAATCCGTTGCGCCTGCTGAGCGGGAGCGTTTTTCGCTCACCGACGCCGAGGCAGAAGAATTGGCCAAATATGCGGTCGCAATTGAAGCGCATTACGGATGTCCAATGGACATCGAGTGGGGCCGCGATGGAGGCGACGGTAAGCTCTATATATTGCAGGCGCGTCCGGAAACGGTACGGTCACAGGAAACAAAAACCGGCTCACTCACGCGCTACCGCATGACCGCCATGGGCAACAAGATCGCTGAAGGGAGGGCCATCGGCAGCAAGGTAGGCCAGGGCCCGGCACGCATTATCAAGGACGTGTCCGAGATCGGCCTGTTCAAGGATGGTGACGTGATCGTCACCGATATGACCGACCCGAACTGGGAACCCGTCATGAAGCGCGCTGCGGCTATCGTCACCAATCGCGGTGGTCGTACCTGCCACGCGGCCATCATCGCCCGGGAATTGGGCGTGCCTGCCG
>JAJAYN010000098.1 GCA_026786225.1 Burkholderiales bacterium
CCCCAATACCTATGTGGCAATGAACGGTCGCGTTTTCAGCTGGCAGGAAGTGCAGAAGAATAAAGTGGCGGGCGTATTCGAGGTTCGTTAGGTACCCACGGTTCGTCCGTACGTTCGCGCGATTGAAAATACGGATGAAGGCAGCACACTGATGGGGGCGGCATGGTAAATTCTGTGCCAACTACTCGTACGGGTGAAACCAACATGGCGCTGGGAAAATTTGGAGCTTTCCTGAACAGGGATTTGGGCGCGCTAGCCAAAGATGCGGGCAAGATGCTCAATACCGACCTCAGCACAATCGCCAAGGGCGCGGGGCGAGTGCTGCAGTCTGATCTTGGCGATTTGCTGCGCGATAAACCGGGCACCGACAAACCCGCCGAGGAACCCCCCGCCCCTGCTCCAGCCGCTCCGGCTCCGGTTGCCAAAAATTCCGCCCCTGCACCCGCTGTCCCGTTTGACCCGGATGCCACACAGAAAATGGAACGCGTGGCCACTAGCCCGCCACGCTTTGATCCCGACGCCACGCAGAAAATGGATGCGCCGCCACTGGCGACAGCGCCGACTGCTGCAAGCGACGCTCCTGCTGACAAAGCCGCTGCGGCACCCATCCGCTTCGGCCAGGAACTGTTGATTCGCTCGCAACGCACTGTTCCTGCGGGCAACGAAGTCATCGTGTTACTTCCCCACAGCGTAGGCGACTTCGAGCGTCCGCGGGCGACGCCATCGGGCAACCTGACAAATGACCCGGTGAATGCCGTGTATTCCGGCCGTGGGGAATCGGTGCTGGTGCAATTGGCACTTTCGTGGGACGCAGACGAAGCGCGTCAACTGGTGGACGAGGTTTCGGCAATTATCGGGCAAGGCGCGCGGTCGTCGCCTGATCGCACCTGGGTGTTTGGTCCGACAAATCAGGGCCTGGTTTTCGCGTGGACGCGTGACTGCTATTTCTTCACTGCGACCTCGCCCAAAGGGGCACCTGCGTTGGCGAGATTCCTGGCGGCGTACGATTATTAGGTTTTACTTTCGGCCAGATCACCGCGCAACACGGCGATATTTCGTCGCAAGTCGTTTCGCCACGCCGTGATACCTTTCCTGTCCGCGCTCACTTATCCACGGACATTTCACATGCGTCGCTTTCTGCTGTTGGCTCTGGCTCTCTCCATGTCTACGAGCGCGGTTGCCCGAACACCTGTCGCATTTATCCATGACCGCGCGTACTGGCGCGCCGTGATCGCACAGCAATATCAAGTGCCGGTGAACATGGATGCCGCGGGGCTCGCCATGGAACTGGCCAGCCTGGTAAGCGCCACGGACCCGGAATGGCGGGACACGTTCGGTTATGAAATTCTCGCGAACTGGATACATCGCAGCGGCAAGTTGTCCATTTACGATCTTGACACGCTGCGCAAGTCGTTTGTCGCCCACGCGATGACAAATCTCGGGGAGTCAGGCACCGATAGTGTGTTCACCCGCTCATTCGCGCTGCTCAATCTGAAGGAGCTCGCTGCGGCAGATTTGAAAACGCCGTTCCTGACGCAGGCGAGTTTTGACGGACTGTTTGATCTGGCTGAGAAATCGCTTGCAGACGAGAAGGATCTGCGCGGATTCGTGCCCGACAAAGGCTGGGCGCATGCCACCGCGCACGGCGCAGATCTGCTGAGAATTCTTGCGCGCAACAGCAAACTAAGTGTGGCGCAGCAATCACGCCTGATCGTATCCGTCGCCACGCGGGCCCGTACGGCTGCGACCGTGTTCGCCTGGGCGGAGGACGCCAGGCTGGCCGCTGCGCTTGCGAGCGTCGCCCACCGCGGCAATCTTGATGCAACCGCATTTGATGCGTGGTTCGCCGCGTTGCTCGCGGAGCACCGGCAACTATGGACGGGTGCGTTTGAAACGTCCGCTTATGTGCGTGTGCGAATGCAGGTAAACATACTCGCCCATCTGGCCGCACTCGCCGCGCGCCAGCCGACGTTTCCAGTGAAGTTGCGGGAAGCGTTGCAGGCTACGCTCGCGAAAGTAACCTGACGTTACGCAAAAAAAGAAACTCCAGCATTGGCGGACTTGATAGCCCATTTTTCTGCCACGAGCCGCGCCAGTGCTGGAGTTTCATCTTTTTATCGGCTGCCTGATCCCATTACAAAATCAAGCTGTCGTCCACAGTATTTCTTGACGCCCCTCACGTTTGCGCCTAACCTTCGGGCCTTAAGCGTTTTGTAGTCCGGGGAGAGCACGACCGGTAGATTGGTCGTCGCCGAAGGCGCAACTCCCGTCAATCGCTCAGGTAACCGTACCTGGACTGCATAGCTTCTCTGGAGAGCGCGATGTGATGGTTAATGGCCATGCACACGCCACCGAAGGGGCACACGGATCTGTTGTCTGGTTCCGTAATCTCTCAGGTACAAGGACAGAGGGGAGTATTGCAAAATTTCTGGCGATGATCGCCAGACGTTGTTGCAATACTCCCTTTTCATTTGTATCAATTGGAGATTGCCGTGCCCGACGTTCTTAAACGCACCCCCTTATTCGCAGCCCACCAAAGCGCCGGCGCCAAGCTGGTTGATTTCGGTGGCTGGGAAATGCCGCTGCACTACGGCTCACAGATCGACGAGCATCACGCGGTGCGTCGCAATGCCGGCATGTTTGATGTATCGCATATGCGCGCGGTCGAAGTGCATGGCGCCGGTGCACCGGCATTTCTGCGCTACGCCGTTGCCAATAATATCGACAAGCTCGCAACAAAGGGACGCGCACTTTACTCCTGCATGCTCAACCACGATGGCGGTGTGATTGACGACCTGATTATTTATTTTCTTACGCCTACGCACTACCGGCTGGTGGTCAACGCAGGCACGGCTGAGAAAGACATCGCCTGGCTGGAAGCGTTGCGGCTCAAGGGTGCCTATGAAGTCGTGCTCACGCCCAGAAACGATGTCGCGATGATCGCCGTGCAAGGCCCGCAGGCGCGACGCATTGTCGGAGAAATGCTGCCCGAGGCGGCGGCGACAATCGCGGCGATGAAGCCATTCAACAGCGTAACTGTTGGCGAACTTTTTGTGGCCTGCACCGGCTACACCGGTGAAGACGGCTTCGAAATGATTGTTCCCGCAGAGCAAGCAGTGATGTTCTGGGAGAAGTTGCAAGTAGCCGGCGTCAGCCCCTGTGGCCTGGGCGCACGCGATACGCTGCGCCTCGAAGCGGGCATGAATCTATATGGCCAGGACATGACCGACCTGACTTCACCGCTGGAATCGGGCTTGGCGTGGACCGTGGACCTGAAAACTGAGCGCGACTTTGTCGGCCGCAAAGCACTGCAAGCGAAACCTGTCGCAATGCAGATGGTTGGACTGGTTTTGAAAGCCCCAGGCGTACTGCGTGCGCATCAGGTGATACACACCACCAAAGGCACCGGCGAGATCACCAGCGGTACTTTTTCACCGACACTTTCGCAGTCGATCGCACTGGCACGCATACCGGTCGGCATCGCCGTCGGCGACAGCGTTCAGGCCGAAGTACGTGGCAAACAGCTCGAATGTCTGGTTGTGAAAATTCCGTTCGTTCGTAACGGCCAATCATTGATCTAATCTTCACCAATCTTTTAATTCCCTGGAGAAACCGCATGACCATCCCCGCCGATTTGAAATACACCGAGAGCCACGAATGGATCCGCACCGAGCCCGATGGCACGCTGACGATAGGCATCACCGACCATGCGCAGGATGCACTGGGCGATCTGGTTTTCATCGAGTTGCCCGAAGTGGGGAGAACGGTCAGCGCGAAAGAAAACTGTGTGGTGCTGGAATCGGTGAAAGCGGCGTCGGACGCCTATGCGCCGGTCGCTGGCGAAATCATTGCGGTCAATACGCCGTTGACTGACTCCCCGGAGACGCTCAATAGCGAGCCTTACGAATCATGGCTGTTCAAGTTGAAGCCGGCGGCAGACTCGACGACTGGCGGCCTGCTGAATGCGTCGGATTACGCGATCAGCATCGGTGAAACCTGAACGGTATTCTCCGCACGCCTGTAGATAGCTCCCTGCGAAATCACCGTTCGAACTGAGTTGGCCAGGCATAGCTGCAACGCAGTCGTGCCTGCCCGAGCCGGAAAAACGAAACCATAGAATAATTGCTGAGAACATTCATGACTGTCACCCGCCCCACCCTCGCTTCCCTGACGTCCCGCGATGCCTTTATCGCCCGCCACATTGGCCCCTCCGCTGAAGACCAGCGGGCCATGCTGGGCATACTCAACCGCGCCACGCTGGACGCGTTGATCGCCGACGTCGTCCCCAAGAGCATCCACTCTGACACGCCGCTCGCGTTGCCATCCGCCAGGAGCGAACCCGAAGTGCTTGGAATGATTAAAACTCTGGCCGGCAAGAATAAGGTATTCAAGAATTACATCGGCATTGGCTACTACCTCTCGCACACGCCGAAAG
>JAJAYN010000099.1 GCA_026786225.1 Burkholderiales bacterium
GAAAAAAAGCTGCGCTGAAAACGCGGCCTTTTTTATTTTGGTGGAGATGAAGAGGATCGAACTCTCGTGGGTTCGCGCATGCACGCGCCAACCCGTTCGTGAGGCACAAAACAGTCCGCAGGGACTGTTTTATGTCCACACTCACCCTGTCGGTCGAAAGTTCGATCCTCCAATATCACCAAATAAAAAGGCCACCAAAAACAGTGGCCTTTTTATTTGGTGGAGATGAAGAGGATCGAACTCTCGACCTTCGCATTGCGAACGCGACGCTCTCCCAGCTGAGCTACATCCCCAAACTTGCACTTACAAAATATGACGCTCTTCCACCTCGCGCCAGCTGGCGCTCCGATTCACCCGGCACAGCGCATGCGCTGCGAAACTCCGGGCTCATCCAGCTGAGCTACATCCCCAAATACGAAAAATATTCTATCGCAATCATCTCGTCAACGTCTTCAAATGGCTTTATGCACTCACATCCAGCATCGCGCCGCGAATCAATTTAAAACTCGGCTCTCGACCGAGTGATCGATTAATCGCGTCGGCCAGCTTCGTTGGCTCATCGGTGCCGACGAGAAATTGTTTGCCGTCACGCAGACCAACGATCACCGCGTGTCGCCCCGAAACGCTGTAGAGCCAGCCACGTGTGGTGATACGAATACCGAAGCCACTGATAAGCGCCGTCTTTGTCGGCAGCACACCGGCGATTTCGCTTAACGCGACGCGCTTGTCGGGCCAGCCGAATAATCCGCAGGCCACGCGAAATTCTTCTCCCTGCACGGTGCAGGTGAGCGTTATAAAGGCGATAACAGAGGCGGTTAACAATGCTGCCAGCGTGGCGAACATCGTGAGTGAAACACCCGCAAGGTCAACGCGAAAAAAAAGCCAGCCGAGGATGGCAAAGCCGACACCGTGCGCGATAAGACTCTGGACGCCGATCTGACGATGTGAATAGACTTTTTGCATGACGGCGAGTATAGCCGTCACGCAGCCAGCGACCAGTCGACTGGCTATACCTGCGGCAAGACGATGCCGCGCACTGCCACTTTTTCAGTTTCAATCGTATGTGCGAGGAGCTTCGAGGCCTGGTAAATGGCGGTGATCGTCGGCGTCGACACGCCGGTAAGTTTGCCGAGCTCGACAACGGAACCCACCAGCGCATCGATTTCTATAGCGCGACCAGCTTCAACGTCCTGCAACATTGAGGTCTTGTGCCTGCCGACTTTTTCAGCACCTTCGATGCGTTTTTCAAGGCTCACGCGAAACGACGCGCCCAGTTTTTCGGCGACGGCCTGTGCCTCTTTCATCATGTTTGCTGCAAGCTCGCGGCCAAGCGGAAACTGGCAAATATCCTGCAGCGTCGAGTGGGTGAGTGCGGAGATGGGATTGAACGTGAGATTACCCCAGAGCTTCAGCCATATCTCGTTGCGGATATTTTCCAGCACCGCTGCTTTCAGCCCCGATTTCGCGAAGATGTCGGAAAGATCTTTGACGCGATTACTGACCGAGCCATCGAGCTCGCCAAGTGGAAAACGGTCTCCCTCCACATGCCGCACCACGCCGGGCGCCACCAATTCCGTCGCCGGATACGCCACGCAGCCGATGATGCGCTCAGCCGGAATGCCGCCCTTGCATACGCCGCGCGGATCGACCGCCTCGACCGTCGTGCCTTCGAGCGCGCCGCCGTGCTTGTGGAAGTACCAGAAAGGAATCCCGTTCTGCATCGTGATGATGGTGGTCTTGGGGCCGAGCAGCGGCGACAACTGATGCACTACCGCTTCAACCTGATGCGACTTCAGTGCAAGGATGACGCAATCGACGTGTCCTACCGCCGCGAAGCTATCGGTGGCTTTTGCACCCTTGGCTTCAAGCACGCTGCCGTCGTTCATTTTTACGGTCATGCCGCGCGTGCGAATGGCGTCGAGGTTTTTCCAGCGGGCGATAAAAGTGACATCTTCGTCCGCGTGCGCCAGTTTCGCGCCAACAAATCCACCGATGGCGCCTGCGCCGACGATACAGAATTTCATGTTTTTCCCTGGAGCTTGTGACGGTTTAGACCAAGACTAATTGTGCATTGCACAATAAATCCTTGATAGCCGTCAAGCGCGGACGCGAAATCCAGGTATGCATTTGTTTGTAATCGCTATTTAGCGCGGGCTTTTGGCGCACTTCCCGTTGCGGATTGGCGATTTGCAATCACAAATAGCGCGATACCGGCCAGGACCATCGGCAGCGACAACCACTGCCCCATCGACATGCCTAACGACAGCAATCCCAGAAAACTATCCGGCTCGCGCGCGAACTCCGTCAGAAACCGGAAACTGCCGTAACCAATCAAAAATACCGCCGACACCGCACGCACCGGCCTGGGCTTCCGCGAATAGATCCAGAGAATCAGGAATAGCAATAAGCCCTCAGTCGCAAACTGATAAAGCTGCGAAGGATGCCGCGCGATCGCTGTCGCATCCACCTGTGGGAACCACATTGCCCACGGCCACACGCTGGCTTCGGCCACGCGCCCGGGCAATTCTCCATTGATGAAATTACCCAGTCGTCCGGCACCCAACCCGGTCGGTACCAGTGGCGCGATGAAATCGGTCACCTGCCAGAACGTGCGGCCCGTTTTGCGACCGAACAACAGCATCGCCACCAACACCCCGAGGAAACCGCCATGAAACGACATCCCGCCCTGCCAGATATAGAAAATCTCGATGGGATTTGAGAGGTAATACATCGGCTTGTAAAACAACACGAAGCCTAGCCTGCCGCCAAGTACCACGCCCAACATGCCGTAGAAAAGCAGATCGTCGAGATGTTCTTTCGTGAAGCCCAGATCGGGCCGCCGCTTCATGTGCATGCGCCCGAGCACCAGAAAAAGCACGAACGCCGCGACGTACATGAGGCCGTACCAGCGGACTGCGATGGGGCCGAGGGAGATGGCGATGGGGTCGAATTGGGGGTGGATTAGCATGGATGTATTTGTTTGTGACGAAGTGGTGCGGTTACCTCATCCGAGCATCCGCAAATGAGGCGACGATTATCGCACCGCAATTGCATCAGTCGTGAAGGTCCGCTTCTGCGCCCCCTTCAACTGGTAGTACCGCATGGGCAGCAATTACTAGAACCCAAGCACCAGCGCGCGTTCCAGGCCGAAAACACCCCGAAAACCGCGCCAGTGCTGGAGTTTCAATATCAGTACTGAATCAATCCGCCTTAATCCCCGACTTCTTTACCACATCGTTCCAGCGCACCGCTTCAACCTTGATGAAATCGGCAAACTCTTTCGGCGTACTCGTTGAAGGCTCTGCCGCTTCAGCCTTCAAACGATCTGAAACAGTCGCAGTTTTGCCCGCCTCCACCGCAGCCTGCGCAAGCTTTTGAATAATCGCATCCGGCGTACCGGCAGGGGCCATCAAGCCATACCACTGCGACGTCTCAAAACCCGGATAGCCCTGCTCGGCAACTGTCGGCACATCGGGCATGGCGGGTGAGCGTTTGGCGGTACCGACGGCGATGGGGCGCAGGGTGCCGGCTTTTACGTGTGCCAGCAAGGGTGGCGCGCCGGTGAAGGTTGCCTCAAGTCGGCCGGCGAGCAAGTCGGTCATCATCGGTCCGGTACCTTTGTAGGGAACGTGTGTGGCGGTGAATCCCGCCGTCAATGCCACATACGCCATGGCGAGGTGGCCGGAACTGCCGTTGCCCGCAGAGCCATAATTGAGTGCGCCGGGATTCTTCTTGGCGTATTCGACCAGCTCCTTCAAGTTCTTCACTTTCAATTTTTCCGCATTCACCACCAGCAGGCTCGGCACTTTCGCCAGCAATGTGATCGGCACGAAATCCTTGACCGGATCGTAGGGGAGTTTGGCGAACATTGCCGGATTCACTGCCAACGTCCCGACGTGTCCGAGGATGATCGTGTAACCGTCCGGTGCGCTGCCCTTCACTTCCTGCATCGCGATATTGCCCGCACCGCCGGGTTTGCTTTCCACCACGACGGTCTGGCCGAGAATTCTTCCCATTTCACCGGCGAACGAGCGCGAGACGATATCCGAGCTGCCACCCGGTGCGAACGGCACGATCAGGCGAATGGGTTTGTTCGGGTATTGCGCGTGCGCGGCACCCGTTGCGACAGCCAAAAGCACGGCACATGCGGCCAGAATTTTATTTTTCATATTGCTCCTTATTGTTGTTCGGTTTTCATCACAAGCAGAATTCGCGCATCCGGTAGAATCACCCTCAATTCTGCATCCTTATCCGGATGCCGTCACGCAAATGGAAAGCCCCCTCTCTCCCGGCCTCCCTCCCACGAGGGGAGAAACGAGCAAAGCGAAGCAAGCAATCTGCAAACCCACTGCAGAAAGGCGCCCGACAATCACATCACCTTCACGCAAAGATCCGAGACCTCATGACCCCCCCAAAATACCGCTCCTTCGCCATCACCCAAGGTAACGAACGCGCCCCCAACCGCTCCATGCTGCGCGGCATCGGCTACGAGGACGACGACTTCAAGAAACCCTTTATCGGTCTGGCCAACGGCCATTCCACGATGAACCCCTGCAACGCCGGTATCCAGCCGCTCGCCGATGCCGCCGAAGCCGCCATCCGCGCAGCCGGCGGCATGCCGCAAATGTTCGGCACCATCACCGTCACCGACGGCATCTCGATGGGCACCGAGGGCATGAAGTATTCGCTGGTCTCGCGTGAAGTGATCGCGGACTCGATCGAACCGCCTGCCAGTCGCAATTCATGGACGGCGTGCTCGCCATCGGTGCCTGCGACAAGAATCTCCCCGGCGCACTCATCGGCGTGTGCCGCAAGAACGTGCCCGCCATCCTCGTCTACGGCGGCACCATCAAGCCGGGCCACTACAAGGACCAGGACTTGCAGATCGTGTCGGTATTCGAAGCCGTCGGCTCGTTCAACGCCGGCAAGATGAGCGAGGAAGATTTCGGCTGTATCGAGCGCCGCGCCATCCCTGGCGTGGGTGCCTGCGGCGGTATGTTCACCGCCAACACCATGTCCAGCGCCTGCGAGGCCCTTGGTATTTCGCTGCCCTACTCCAGCACCATGGCCGCAGAAGACGAAGAAAAGAAAGAATCCGCCGCCGAATCCGGACGGGTACTGCTCGACGCCGTGAAAAACAACATCCGCCCGCGCGACATCGTCACTCGCAGGTCACTCGAAAACGCCATCGCCGTCATCATGGCCGTGGGCGGCTCGACTAACGCGGTGCTGCATTTCCTCGCTATCGCCCACGCCGCCGATGTGGAATGGACCATCGACGATTTCGAAAGGATGCGCAAAAAAGTGCCGGTCATCTGCGACCTGAAGCCCTCCGGAAAGTATGTTGCCGTTGATCTGCACAAGGCTGGCGGCATCCCGCAAGTGATGAAGATCCTGCTCGACGCCGGTCTCCTGAACGGCGACTGCATGACCATCACCGGCAAGACCATCGCCGAAACACTGAAGGATGTTCCGTCGGTTCCATCGAGTTACCCACATGCGGATCGGCCCGTAATCCTGCCGATCAACAAGGCGCTTTACAAACAAGGCCACCTCGCCATCCTCAAAGGCAACCTCGCCACTGAAGGTTGTGTCGCCAAGATCACCGGCTTGAAGAACCCCGTCATCACCGGCCCCGCGCGCGTGTTCGATTCCGAACCCGAACTGATGGAAGCCATCATGAAAGATGCGATCAACCACGGCGACGTAATCGTGCTGCGCTACGAAGGCCCCAAAGGCGGCCCCGGCATGCGCGAAATGCTGGCGCCGACGTCAGCGCTGATTGGCAAAGGATTCGGCGAAACGGTGGGGCTGATTACCGATGGACGATTCTCCGGCGGCACCTGGGGAATGGTAGTGGGCCATGTGGCGCCGGAAGCGTTTGTGGGCGGCACGATTGCGCTGGTAAACGAAGGCGATTCCGTCACCATCGATGCGAAGCAGTTGCTGATTCAGTTGAACGTGAATGATGAAGAACTGGCGAAGCGGCGGGCGGCGTGGGTGCAGCCGAAGCCGCGATATACGCGCGGGGTGTTGGGGAAGTATTTCAAGTTGGTGGGGACGGCTAGCAAGGGGGCGGTGACGGATTAGTCGTTTAGCCAGTAACGCGCGCCCTCATTTGGCACAGCTATCATTTACGCATCTCGATGCGTAAACAGAAATTACATATCATATTGCGTATTTTAAAAATACAGCCTATGATGCGTGAAAGGAGAGCTAATCATGCTCAGCTATGTCGTCCGCACGCCCGGCCAGTTGATTCCCATTTTCTCGGCATTTCGCAAGCGCAACGGCCTTTCGCAGGCAGAGCTTGCACGCCTGATCGGCGTATCGCAGCAGACGGTTTCGCAACTCGAACGCAATCCCGATAAAGCCACTCTGGAACGCCTGCTGCGCGCGTTTGCGGCCATGGACGTCGAGATTGTCGTTCGAAAGAAAGGTGCCCCCGCAGAAGCAGAAGGCGCTGCCCACACCGAAAAGGCCACCTGGTAGCACGTGGGCAGAAAATCCCATTCGAGACCGCTGGCGCTCTACATGAATGGCGAGCGCGTTGGCACATGGCGGGCAGGCAGAGGCCGCGACGAATTGCAGTACGCGGAAACGTGGCTGGCATCACCCAACGCCCGCCCCATATCGCTGCGATTCCCGTTGCGGCCTGGCACGGCGCCATACAGCGGGGCGGAAGTTCACAACTATTTCGACAACCTGCTGCCAGACACCAAGGCGTTACGCGAAAAGCTCGCACGGCGATTCAAGCTGGATTTGATCGACGCCTTTCCCTTGCTTGAGTCCGTCGGGCGCGATTGCGTGGGTGCGTTGCAGATCCTGCCGGAAGGCGAGCCGCCCCCGAATGTCAAAAGCATCAATTTCCGCGCCCGGTCGGAGCCGGAGGTTGCGGCGCTGCTTCGCGAGACGGCGACCCCCGGCAGCAGCTTACTTCACGCCGCAGATGACACTGGAAATGAATTCCGTCTTTCACTTGCTGGTGCGCAGGAGAAAACCGCCCTGCTGTGGCACCAACAGAAATGGTGTTCACCCATCGGCACCACCCCCACCACACATATCCTGAAACTGCCGCTGGGCCTCGTGGGCAATATGCGTGCGGACATGAACGGCTCGGTCGAAAACGAATGGCTATGCTCAAAAATTGTTGAAGCCTATGGCCTGCCCATCGCGAAATGCCGGATCGTGCAATTCGAGGAACAAAAAGCCTTGTCAGTCGAGCGCTTCGACCGGCGCCTTTCCGCCGACGCCAACTGGATACAGCGCCTGCCGCAGGAGGATATGTGCCAGGCGACGGGCACTTCGTATTTGAACAAATACGAAAACGACGGCGGCCCCGGCATCGACGACATCATGAATTTGCTGCGTACCGCTGAGAAGGGCTTCGATGATCGCCGCGTTTTTTTTGCCTGCCAGGTACTCTTCTGGCTGCTGGCCGCGACGGATGGGCACGCCAAGAATTTCAGTCTTTCCATCAATGCCGGCGGCACCTATGCGCTGACACCGATCTATGACGTGCTTTCCGTTTATCCCATCATGGGTAAAGGTAGCGCGCAACTGGCGCCGCAAAAAGTGAAACTGGCTATGGGGGTGCGTGGCGAAAGTAATATGCACTATCAACTCGGGGAAATTCAGCGGCGCCACTGGATTGCGACCGCGCAACGAAGCGGCATCGGTGATGAGGGCAAGGCAATCGTCAATGAGTTGATTGCGCGCACGGACGGCGTAATTGCGACGGTGCAGACGCAACTACCGGCGGACTTTCCAGAGGCAGTCTCCGGGCCAATACTTGCGGGTCTGGCGA
>JAJAYN010000100.1 GCA_026786225.1 Burkholderiales bacterium
CAGCCTCGGCGTGGCCGTGTGCATACCGTCCGACCACGCCTCGGTCGCGGCCCTGATTGCGGAAGCGGATGCGGCGCTTTACCGGGCGAAAAACGAGGGGCGGAACCGGGTGCGGTAGCAGACGCACAGACGCCATTTGTTAGCGGTCGTGTTTCGCGTTTCACACACCATCAACTGCCTGACTACTTCTGCGGTACAGCGCCCTCGGCAGGCCATTTGGTGTCACCGACACGCTTGAGCGTCATTTCGAAAAAACGTACCGGTTCCTTGCCTGCCTGAATCCTGTCGCCGACTTCTTTGAAGTCGTTACCCTTGATGGTAGCGGTGTAGCGAATCGTCATTGGTCCTGCGGGAATTTCCCAGACATAGCCATCTGCGGTAGGTGTAATCACGAAGTCGCCGACATTACCCATTGCATGGGCGTGCAGCGTGTAAATGCGGGTGGCCGGGTTGAACGAGATGGTGCCGAACGCGTTAAACGTAACCTTGCCGTCCGGATCGTAGCCCCGACCTTCCAGCACCTTCACCGTGCCGTCCAGAAAGGGGCCGATGCGCTCAGTCTGCGTGATGCTGTGCTTTTCGCCTGACGGCAGGATGGTCCACGCAGGTCCTCGCCATACCCCGTCCATGCCCGCGAGTACCTGCATCGCGGCGCGCTGCGCTGCCATCTGCACGGCAGGATCAGGCGGACCTTGTGCGATGACGGATGGTGACGACACAAAAGTGAGGAAAAGGAAAGTAATCGCGGCAGATTTGTACATTTTTTTCTCTCCGTGGGGTATGGAAGGGAACTTCTAATAACGTCGTTTCCGTTCGTCCTGAGGTATCGAAGGGCCTTGCGACACATGAATAATCAACGACCTGGCATCGGTGTGCTTCGATACCTCAGCACGAACGGAGGTTATTAGACGTTCCCGAAGATAGAACACGAGCACTGGTGCGGCCCACCAGACATAAACGGCCCGGGAGGCCCGCCGGTGCTTGAGTTTAGTCTGAATTTCGCGGATTCTGGATTTGGTGCAACGCAATTGCTAACGCCGACGAGTCGTTTCACGCTCTTTTATGAAGGTGCCCCATTTGCGCAAAGTCCGGTAAAACGCCTATATTCACTCCCCATTCAAGAATCGAGTCACAAAGTGCCCGAACCCTCATCCGCCGCCGCCATTCATTCGAGTCCCGTCTTGAGCCCCGTCTTGAGCCCAATTTCGCAGTCCTATAACGGCACGCATACCGTGTTCCGCCTGTTGCGGTGTTCCGGGTGGGGGCCGGAACTGATGAACCTGGGTTATTTCCCGCACAGGGGCTGGCTGGGATTGCCCGGAAATCTGCTGGTCAGTCTTGCAGGTCGGCAACAGCAACTCGCCATGGAGGCGATCAAGCACCTGGATGTGAAGCCTGGCGATCACGTGATCGACATCGCCTGCGGACACGGTGGCGCTGCATATATCCTGAAATGTTCGACGCCTGCAGCGCGCGTGTCGGGCATCGATCTGCTGGCCGAAAACATCCTGCTCGCCAACGATATGTTTCCGCGCATCGACGGGCTCAGCTTCGCACAGGGTAACGCGCAGGATTTGCCGATGGCAGATCAGTCGGTGGAACGCGCGCTGTGTTGCGAGGCCGCATTTCATTTTCCGGACAAGGCGCAGTTTTTGCGCGAAGCGGCGCGTGTGCTTAAGCCGGGCGGGCGGCTGGTGGTGGTCGATTTTGTTTGGCGATCCGCAGAGAGCCGCGCGATCAGGGACCACGAACTTGCCCGACATGTGCGCGACGTCTGGCAATGGGACGACCTGTTCACGGAAGCGGAGTACCACGCGGCGGGCACGGCGGCGGGTTTGCGGCTTGCGCGGGAAGTGGACTGGACGAATCATGTGACGCGACCGCTGCAGGAGATTTTTGAGGCTGACGTCTGGCTGGCGCAGCGGTCCTGGGGCCGGCGCGTGCTGCACGACTTCCAGCCGTTGACGCGCCATTTTTCCGACGCCGACTGGGCCGCTGTTGCCTACACCGCCGCCGCGCATCGATTCGTTCAGCAGCACTCGCGCTACAAGGTGTTCGTGTTCGACAAATAGGCTTCACGACACTTTTGGTAGGAAGACGCTGACTGTCGACATGCGCGATTACCAGCAAAAAATGCGCAAACTCCAGCATCGGCGCGCCTCGCAGGCATAAAATGCCCGGAAAACCGCGCCTGCGCTAGAGTTTTTATTTAATATCGCCATTTTACGCAAAAACCGCGAGGCCCATCATGTGCAGGAATATCAAACCGCTTTTCAATTTCGAACCGCCTGTCACGCATGATGAAATTCGCGCGGCATCGTTGCAATTCGTGCGCAAGGTGAGCGGTTTCAACACGCCATCCAACGCCAACGAAGCCGCATTCATGGCGGCCATCGAGCAGATCGCCGCTGTATCCGCTACGTTGCTCAACGCGCTGCAGACCGATGCGGCGCCGAAGAATCGTGACGACAAGGCGGCCAAGGCGCGCATGCGCTATGTGCAGCGTTTTCCGGCGTAGCGAGAACATGCTTTCCATCCTCATCCTCGGCGGCACCGGCTTTATTGGCACCACGCAAGTTCGCTACGCGCTGGCACGCGGTCATCGCGTCAGCGTTTTCAATCGCGGCACCGATGCGGAAAAACTGCCGGAAGGTATTGAGTTGCTGACCGGTGACCGGGACACCAACGACTACGCTTCGATCAAGGGACGCACCTGGGACGTGTGCATCGATGTTCCGGCCCGGGTGCCGCATTGGGTGCGCGATGCCGGTGTCGTGCTCAAAGGGCAGGTGGGTCAATACATTTATGTGTCGACCGTGTCGGTGTATGCAAACAATGCCGAGCCCGGACAGGATGAATCTGCCGCGCGCAGCCGATATACCGGCGCAGACCCGATGGCGGAAACCGCGCTCAGTGCGAGTCAGAATATGTCGATGTATGGCGCATTGAAAGCGCTGTGTGAAGACGAGGTAAATAAAGCCTTCACCGGCATCGCCACCATCGTTCGGCCCGGTTTGATTGTCGGTCCTGGCGATAAAACCGACCGCTTTACCTACTGGCCCGTGCGCATCGCACGCGGCGGCGACGTGCTGACGCCACCGTTGACCGAGCCCGTGCAATTTATCGATGCGCGCGATCTCGGTGAATGGACGATCCGGCTTGCCGAAGAGCGAACCTTTGGCACGTTCAATGCCAATGGACCGGCACAGCCGCTCACCTTCGGGAGGCTACTGGCGTGCGCGGTTGACGTCACGAAAAGTAATGCGCGCCTGCGCGAAGTGACGACGGCGTTTCTGCGTGCGCACGGCATCGAACCCTGGAGTGATCTGCCAGTGTGGATTCCGAGTGACGGCGAATCCGGTGGCTCGCACCGGCGCAGTATTTCCGCGGCAATTGCGGCGGGGCTGACGTTTCGGCCACTGGCGACGACCATTGCCGACACACTGGCGTGGCACATGACACGTCCAACCGAACAGCGCGAAACGATGCGCGCGGGACTGACTGCCGACCGCGAGCGGTCTTTATTGGATATGCTTCAACGAGGCGATGAAGCAGATCTTGGCGATGCGAAATGAGTGTCCCACGTGTCCGTCATTTGGCTCAAAAGGCGCTGCGTTTTCCAGCGCACTAGCACCCGAATAAATCCACGACCCGCATGGATTTTTCACATCATCGGAGGTCCCACATGAACGCGATACATGAAGCCGGTGGCAACGACACGAAGGCCATTGTCACCGCATGGCTTGCTGCGAGTGCGTTCGATATCCTCGCCGCGTTCGCCTATGCCATCGCGAATGGCGGCACCGCGCCAGGCGTGTTGCGTGCCGTTGCCAGCGGCTTACTCGGCAACAAGGTCATCGGCGGCGGCTGGGACATCGCGATGATCGGTCTGGCGCTGCATTTCGCGATCATGTTCGGCATCGTGCTGGTGTTCTGGACGGCGAGCCGATTCATCCCGTTTCTTCTTGCGCGGCCAGACATCGTCGGCCCGGCGTATGGCGTCGCGGTCTACGCGGTCATGAATCTCGTCGTGTTGCCACTTTCAGCCATCATCTTCAAGCCGAATTATTCGTGGACACCCTTGCTGATCGGCATTGCCACGCACATGATTTGTGTCGGTCTGCCGATCGCGCTTGTCTTTCATCGTTACGGGCGACGTGGCCGGCCGGGCAGCAGTGCTGCAAACGCATAGAGATAACCGCCTTAGTGCATGGTGAAAGCACTCGCCCGGCGTGAAAAACACTGCGATGAATCATCGCCGCCGCTGCGTTTCCACGGATAATCACGCATCGAAAACGGAGTTCACCATGCATAGATTATTTTTGATATTCGCCTTTTTCCTTTCCAGCCTCGCCGTCGCCGCGCCGCTCGAATACGAGATCGATCCCAGTCACACCTACCCGAGCTTCGAAGCTGACCATATGGGTATCTCGGTCTGGCGCGGGAAGTTCAACAAGAACAGCGGCAAGGTTTTCCTGGATAAGGAAAAAGGCGAGGGCAGGGTGGAGATTGTGATCGATCTGGACAGCGTCGATTTCGGACACCCGGCAATGAATACCTGGGCGCGTGGCGAGAGCCTTTTTGATACGGGCAGATTTCCGCCTGCTACCTATACGGGCAAGCTGGCGGGCTTCGTTGCGGGTGCGCCGACCATGGTGACCGGCCAGTTGAGCCTGCACGGCGTCACCCGCCTGCTGGACCTGAAAATAAATTCATTCAAATGCATTCCCCACCCGTTGCACAAGCGCGAAATCTGCGGGGCTGACGCGACGACGACATTTAATCGCGACGACTTCGGCCTGGATGCGGGCAAGTCGTTTCGCTTTCGTATGGATGTCACGCTGCGGATTCAGGTCGAGGCGGTGGCGGTGAAGTGATATTCACTGCTGGTTCTACCGCGACGACATTGCAGGGCACCAAGCCGCATAAAAACATCAAACACCAGCATCCGCGGACCTCGCAGACATAAAATGTCCCGTGAGCTCCGCCAGTGCTGGTGTTTGGCAATTTCACCACCCATTTTTTCTTCTGATTAACAGACAACCGCATGAAGCCACTGCACCTGCCCAGCATCCGCGCCGCGTTCCCGGCGCTCGCATCCGATTGCGTGTATCTGGATAACGCCGGCGGCTCGCAGGTTCTGCGCCGCGTGGCCGATCGCATCCATGATTATCTGTTGACGACGAGCGTGCAGCTCGGTGCCAGCTATGCACAATCGCAGCGCGCTTCGGAGAGAGTGCTGGCTGCGCGACGTGCGGTGGCGGAGATGATCAACGCCGCGCATGAAGATGAAGTGGTGATGGGCGCCGCCACGACGGCGCTGATGTTTATTCTCACGCAGGCGCTTCTGCCCGGCATCAAGCCAGGTGACGAAATCATCGTCACCAATACCGATCACGAAGCCAATATTGGCGGCTGGATGCGATTGCAACAGGCCGGCGCAGTGATCAAGATATGGGAAGTGAATTGCGACAGCTTGATGCTCGAACTGGCTGACCTCGACAAGCTTTTGACCGCGCGCACGACGTGGGTGGCGATGACGCATGCATCGAACGTGCTGGGCAGCGTAAACCCCGTCGCGGAGGTTGCGCGTCGCGTGCATGCGCTGGGCGGGCGTTTGTGTGTGGACGGCGTTGCCTATGCGCCGCACCGGCTCGTTGATGTACAGGCCAGCGATGCGGATATTTATGTGTTCAGTTTTTACAAGGTCTTCGGACCACATTACGCAGTGCTGTGGGGGCGGCGCGAGTTACTGTTGTCTCTCCCCAGCCTCAATCACTACTTTATCGGCCCCGAAGTGCTGCCCTACAAGCTGCAGCCCGGCAATGTGAATTTCGAATTGTCGTGGGGTTGCGCGGGAATCGGCGAGTATCTTCAAGAGGTGGGGTCGTCGTTGGGTGCGCTCGGGTCGGGGCGCCAGCGCATGCAGGCCGCGTTCGATGCGTTCGCGCATCATGAGGATCAACTTGCCGAACAACTGCTTTCGTATTTGCGCAGCAAGCCCGGCGTGCGCATCATCGGCCACGACCGCGTCACCGACGGCAATCGCATGCCGACCATCAGCTTCGTCGTCGCGGGCCAGCAAAGCGAAGCCATCGTGCGCCACGTGGATAAGTCCGGTATTGGTATTCGCTTCGGCGATTTTTACGCACGTCGGCTCATCGAAGCACTAGACCTGCAAACGCAGGGCGGGGTGGTGCGGGTGTCGATGGCGCACTACAACACCGCCGAAGAAATCGCCCGCCTGATTGGGTGCCTTGAAGCGTGTGTTTCGCGACGATAAACGCGTCAGTTTCCGGCACACCACCCGCATAGGTGTCGGCGAAGCGAGAGTCAACGCATCGTCAACAATGCGGGCAATTCAATACAAAAAAATAAACGACATCTCCTACGCGCGCAGGTAGGGACAGCAAGCAGACAGACGCTCAATAGTGTGGAACAAGGGCGCGATTGCAATCGGCGTTGCGTCTGCAAATTCAAAAATGTAACGTCGGGCGAAAAATCAGGGGGAGCGATGGACGCAACAACATTTTTCTGGTATCTGGGCCAGACGCTAAGCCTCTTCGGGCTTGCTGCTGGTGCTGTTCTCACCTTTCTGGCCGACGAGCCGTTCTACGGACGCCATAAGGATCGACCGAGGGCACCCTATTCGCGCCCTGAAGCACATGCGCCGATGAATCATCGTTTGTTGCTGGAGGCGGAGTGGTAAAGGCGGCGTGCATCAGGTTAGCCGCAACGTTTTGGTTGTAGCCGAGTTTTCGGGTCTCTTTGCGCCACAGGTCATTCAAGAGCTCAATCTGGCGCGGCATGTATCGCCAGGAAGATTACAGCAGAGCACTGATAGTCGGTGCAACATCTCTCGACATCAATCAGCAGGAGGGCGTCATGAAACCGTCGATCCAACGCTCGCAAGTGCTCATACCATCGAAACGTGTTGCACCTGTTCCTGCGGCTCTGTTCGCAGCGTTGATGGCGATCACTGGCATCGCCTTTTCCGAAGCGTTGGGGCCAACTGTCGCCAAGGGTGCAAGTACCAAGGCACTTGGAAGTATTGACCTCTCGACCGAGATTGATGGACTTTCAGGCCGTCAGCTCCGCGCCCGCTTGGTCGCCATTGAACCTGGCGGTCACCTGGCCGCACACAGCCACAGGGACAGGCCGACGATGGAGTACGTCGTCCAAGGGAATGTGATCGAGATCCGCAATGGCGTCGAGATTCCACATGGGCCAGGCGAAATGGTGATAGCAACGCGCGAGGTTTCGCACTGGTGGGAAAACCGTGGCACAACGACTGTTTTGCTTCTGCCCGTCGACATCTTCAAGCCGTAGCGCGCTTGACCTGTTGATGCTGACGACAAATTGACCCTGGCTGTCGGAAAGGATTCAGCCAATTGAATGACGGGTGTTGAGGAACTTGGAATTCGGCGTTGACCGGCTGGTTTGGGTCAAACTGGACCAGCGGTTAGAACGGCTGCAAAGGGTCGGGTGCGACCGGTCAGGTTGAACGGCTCGTACCATCTGTCAACACCAGCACACTGGTAAGTACAAACCGGCAAAGCGAGCAATTCTTGTCGGCGCCTGCAGTCGCGGGACGCCTTTATTTTGCTGGTGACTTTCGCAGTATTGCTAAATGGCGCGAGAGAGTGACGCGTTTATTGTCACGAAACATGGTCCTCGGTCGGCAGTGATCGTTTGAACAACTGTGACTGCCGACCTGATGCCAACTTACTTCGACGCTTTCGGTAAATCCTGCATCGCGCCGTACACCAGCGCGCCGACCTGCTCGCGGTAGTACTTGCGGATTTCGCCGGGGGCGACCGTGCCGTAAACCACGACCAGCCGCTCTTTCGGGTCGGCCCAGAACGCTGTGCCGTTAGCCCCATTCCAGGTGTAATCACCTGCGGTGCCGGGTGTGGCTGCAAGACCGTCTTACAGGCGCACCGCCACAGCAAGGCCAAAGCCGTAACCATCGCGATGCGGCTCAACGCCGGCGGCGTTGTTCATGATGTTCGCGCCCAGGTGGTCGCTGGTCATCGCACGCACCGTCTTCGCGCTGATCACTCGTTTACCGTCGATGACGCCACCATTGAGCAGCATCTGGCCGAAGCGCAAATAATCGCCGACGATACTGAACGCGCACGAGCCGGCGCAATCGAATTTGACCGGCTTGTCGAGGTTGTAAATATTCTGGTCTTTCCCTGAAATGGGATCTTTCACCAGCGGCCGGGCGAGGCGCTTGCGCTTTTCAGCAGGCACGCTGAATGTCGTGTCGGGCATACCGACTTTGTCCCAGATGGAGGTCTTCATGTATTCACCCAGGCGCTTGCCGCTGACTTTTTCGATCACCAGGCCAAGCACGTCGGTAGAGAATCCGTAATCCCACACGGTGCCAGGTTGATACAGCAAAGGCGTGGAACCGAGCTTGGCGATGAATTCGTCGGCGGTAAGCTGCGCGGCGGCCGGCGCCGAACCAGCCGGCTAGAGTTTATGCACTAGCGTATCGCCGCGCCCACCATAAGTGATACCCGACGTGTGGCGGTAGAGGTCATGGATATAGATCGGATTGGCGGGTTCGAGCTTGATCTCGCCGTTTGCTACCACGCCGACATTCATTTTCGCAAACGCGGGCAGGTATTCGCCGAGTCGCGATTTCAGTGGCAGTTTGCCCTCCTCATTCAAGGTAAGGCCCGCCACCGCGGTCATCACCTTAGTCATCGAGGCGAGATTGAAAATCGCGTCCAGCGGCATCGGCTCTCCAGTAGTCTTGTTCAGCGAACCGTAGGCCTTGTAGTGCACCAGCTTGCCGTCGCGTGCGATGGCGATGACCGCGCCGGGTACCCGATCAGCCGCGATCTCGCGCGCGAAAAACTGGTCGATGCGCGCCAATCCGTCTTTTGAAAACCCCACCTTTTCCGGTGCGGCGATTGGCAGTGGCGTAGCGGCGGCGGTCAACGACGTCACAAAGGTACCCAAGGGAAGACTGATTTTTGATAAGCGCATGACACGTTCGACTCAGGAGCCGTTTGCGGTTCGGTACGTATTGCGTCCTGCCCCCTTGGCAGCGTAGAGCGCATGATCTGCGAGATGCATTAGTTGCTCACTCGATTCGGCGTGTGCGCTGTAGGCCACGCCAATACTGGCGGCGACGTGCAGTTTCTTGTCGCCCGTGCTGATCGGTTGCTGCATGATTCCAAGCAGCTTTTGCGCAACGTTCTCGACCGCTTCCGGCGCTGCGTTTTCGATCAACACCACAAATTCGTCGCCGCCGAGACGCGCCACCATATCATCTTCGCGAACGCAGGCGCGCAGGCGCTCCGCAAATATCCTGATGACTGCATCGCCCGCCGGATGGCCATGATTGTCGTTGATGGACTTGAAATGATCGATATCCAGCCACAACAGCGCAAGCGCGGTATTTTGGCGGTGACTGCGGGCGATCGCCGCTGCAAGCTGTTCCTCAAAATGGCGACGGTTCGCCACGCCGGTGAGGCTATCAATTCGCGCGAGGCGGTCCAGCTTGGCTTCGGCGAGCTTCAGGTCCGTGATATCGAACGTCAGTGCATAAAAGCCCTGCACATTTCCACCCGCGTCGCGGTCAGGGATGTAATTGGACTGAAAGTAATACAGTCGTTCACCCACGTTGGCGGTGCCTTCGAAACTTGCCGCTTCTCCGCGTAGCGCAGCGGCAACATGATGCTGTATTTCACCGTATATTTTTTCGCCCCGCACTTCAAGCATGGTTTTGCCGATCATTGATTCGGTCGCGACGCCAAGCACACGGCCAATGAACGCGTTTGCAAACGTAAAGCGCTGCTCGTTATCGATGCGTGCAATCATTGCCGGGAGATTGTCCGTGATCGCGCGCATGTTGTGTTCACTGGCCAGCAGTGCCTGTTCGGCACGTACACGTGCCGTGATATCGCGACCGGAGTAGACAATCTCCGGCGGCCCGCCGCCCTCGGGTTTGGCGATCAACCGGGCCAGTGCCTCTATCCATACGTAGGATCCATCGACGTGTTTTGCACGATACGCAATCGTCGACGAGCCGCCCGCTGCGCCAAGCTGCTGAATGGCGGCGGCCAGCATGTCGCGGTCATCAGGGTGTACAAGATCCCATCCTGGTTCTGTAAGTGCCGCTGGATCCATGCCGAGCATATCTTTAGATGCCGGTGAAACGTACAGTCGCTGTCCATCCAGTCGCATACGCACGACCAGATCGCGCGAGTTGTCGGCCAGCATGCGATAGCGGGATTCACTTTCGCGGACGCGTGCAAAAACTTGCGCCAGGCGCGTATTGAAGCGCCGCTGCAAAAAAAAGAGCACCCCAAAAACCAATAGCAGTCCGATGCTCAAGACCGCGACGATCAGTGTCAATCGCTGTTGATCGGCGAGCGCAGTGGCACGCTGCGCCGCCAACATGGCCGACGCTTCCAGGCGCTGGACATCCAGTTCCTGCTGGGCGTATTTCAACCGCGCTTCAAAGTCGTCGGCTGCCATATTCCGGTCGTCGGCTTCAATCGCAGCCTCCAGCGCGATCGACCGCGCCACTAATTTTTCCAGATCCCCACGTGCGAGTCCACGTCCCAGCACGCTGCGTACCAGGGCCCGCAATACGCGTCGCTCGTCGCGTTCGAGTTTAAGTTCCTGAAACGACGAATAAGCCTGCCGTAATTCGCGTTCCGCTGTTGCATTGTCCGACGCGTTCAATGCCGCTAATCCGAGAACCTCATGGCCCAACCCGAAAAGCTGCGAGTTGCTCAACTGCGTCTCCAACGCGAGGATTTGGCGGCCATTTTTTACTTGCGTTGGTATGTCATTGGCCAGGCGCGCGATTCGGGCGCCTTCCAGATAAAGTTCTGCGCTGAGTTTGGGGTCATGCACTTGGTCAGCCAGTTCAATTGCCTGCTTCAGTACTGCGCGCGCGCCAGCGGCATCGTTTAACTGCCCGAGCGCGCGGGCTTTATTTCTGAGTAGCCGAACACGAATGACCAGTGAAGGACGGTCGCCCAGGGCCGTCAGACCACGCTCGGCGTATTCAGCAGCCAGGGAGTGTTTGCCCACGGTATAGCTGAGCGAAGAATAGGCCAGGAACACATCTGCGCTCAGTTCCGGGAAGGGGTACACGCTCAGCATCTTTTCAGCATCGCGAAGCAATTGCCCGGCCCGGCTGAAGTCTTGTGTCGCCATCCGTCCGCGACTTTCGAGGATGTAGCCGCGCGCCTGCAATTCAGGTAATTTTGCGGACTCCGCTGCGGCGCGCGCCCGCGCGGCAGCGGAACTTTGACATGGCCAATCTGCAATAACACGGCAAGCATTTGATTCGGCCAAATACAGCAATGCCAGTTCCTTGAAATCCTTTGCGGCAGTTGCGCTCTGGATCAGAGCCGGCAAGTCGTTGAGTACCCCCTTGGGATCGGTAAGGGCTCGAAATTCCAGGGGGTGCCTGGATACTGCTGCGGCGCCGACACTTTCTGCGGCGACCACGGATATTTGTCCAAACTGAAGCAGCAGGATCGCCAAGGCATGGAGCAATGGCGCAAACGCTGAACGGTAGTTCATACATATCCTCAAGACAGACCCAAAGAACACCAGCACATCTTAGCGGAAACGCGTTGCGGCAAAAGGACAGAAATGCAGCTGGAAACAGTTGTTTGCAAGTTTCGATACAGGGAGCATATACGTTGCGCGATCCGCTTACATCCGTTCCCGGGCGAGTTGTCTTTCATCGAGCGGATAACCTGTTTATACGCGTATCACTGGGAATACGCATATTTCGCCAAGTTAGAATTGACCGTCGCCAAAACCACTCTGTCAATTGCGATTTCGCGATGCCAATGAAAAACTCCAACCATCTACGCATATCTCTCTCTGAAAACGCGGAGCGGATGGGTGCTGTCGGTGTCACGTTGCTGGCACTCGCTGGTTGTGCAGCTCCCGCCAGGCCAAACGCACCCGCGAGCCCGCCTGATGCGATCACCACGCCGGGTGATCCGTCCCGTGGCCGCGACGTTGTGATGGGGCGCGACGGCAATTGCCTCTTGTGCCACGCCATCCCCGAAACCGGCGCGCGCTTTATGGGGGATCTGGGGCCACCACTCGCGGGCGCAGGTGCCCGGTTGAGCGCCGCGCAACTGCGTATGCGCCTCATCGATCCGCAGCGGTCCAATCCAGACACAATCATGCCCGCGTATGCACGCATTGACGGGCTCACGCGGGTAGGTAAGGCATGGCGCGGCAAGCCCATCCTGGGGGCGCAACAAATCGAGGATGTCGTGGCCTACCTGGGCACCTTGCGATGAACGCCAATTTCTCTACGTTTGCCCGCGCGGCACTTTATGTGGTCGCTGGTTTGGGTTGTCTTGGCAATTCGCCAAGCGCCACCAGTGCCTCCCCAATGTCGAACGCATTGCCAAAATCCGGGAGTACCTATGCCAGTGCCGAAATACGCGCGCTGCAAGCCGATGATGCGTCGAACCCCGGCATGCTTTGGGTCGCAGATGGACAGGCGTTGTGGAACGAAGTCGCGGGCAGTCAGGCAAAATCCTGTGCGCAGTGTCATGTAGTTGCCGCAACATCGATGAAAGGTGTAGCGACCCGATATCCGCAGATCGACAAGCACGCAACGGTCCCGACGCTCATTAATCTGGAGGGGCGCGTCAATTTCTGCCGCATCAGGCATCAGGCTGCGCCGACACTGGCTTACGAATCCCCCGCCTTGCTGGCGCTGACCGCTTACGTGACCCACCAGTCGCGAGGCCTGGTGCGCCGCCTGACTATCGATGATGAGAGTCGCGCCTATTTACAGCGCGGTGCCGCGCTTTACCAGCAGCGCATGGGCCAGATGAATCTTGCCTGCACACACTGTCACGACCAGAATGCGGGCAAGACACTGCTCGCCGAGAAAATCAGCGAAGGCCATCCGAATGGCTATCCCATCTATCGTCTCGAGTGGCAGGGCGTGGGTTCGCTGCACCGGCGCTTTCGCAGTTGCTTCGCGGGCGTTCGCGCGGAGCCGTTTGCGCCGGGAAGCGATGAATATCTGGCGCTGGAACTTTATCTGGCGTTGCGCGCCGTTGGTCTCGCCGTCGAGACCCCGGCTGTGCGACGATAATGCGCGAGACTCTGACCGATTGCCTTAATTTCCTTAATTGCCTTAGTTTCCTTAATTTCCTCAACACCCTTGTTCACCCGGACGCACCCGGACGACCCGAACCAACCAAATCGAGACCATCAATGCAAGTTCATCAGCACGTTTCAAAATCATTTTCGGCGATCATTTTTTGCACGCTGACTTTTGCGCAGGCTGCCTTGTCGGCAGAGCCTGCATCGCTGGACAAAATCATGGCCGGTGAGCATCGATCCGACGCCAATCGCGCACGCGATACCTACCGCCACCCCAGGGAAACGCTGGACTTTTTCGGTGTGAAGCCGACCTCAACGGTGGTGGAAGTTTTCCCCGGAGGCGGGTGGTACACAGAGCTGCTCGCACCCTATCTTCGCGATAACGGCAATTACGTCGCGGCCTTCCCGGCACAGGCAGTCAAGGGCCTGAAGAGCTTCCAGGACAAGCTCGCGACCAGGCCCGCGCTCTATGACAAGGCGAAGATCGTACCGCTGGGCACGCCCACAGCACTCGATATTCGCCCGGAGGGCGGCGCGGATTTCGTGCTGACATTCCGCAATGTGCACAACTGGATTGATGACGATAACGTCGACGCGTTCATGAAAAGTTTTTTCAATGCACTCAAGCCGGGCGGTGTGCTGGGTGTGGTCGAGCATCGCGCCAAACCGGGTACCAGGGTCAAAGCGTCCATCGAGACCGGCTACATGACCGAGGAGTACGTGATCAAGCATGCATTGATGGCGGGGTTCGCGCTGGACGCAAAGAGTGAGGTCAATGCGAACCCCAAGGACACCAAGGATTACAAAAAGGGTGTGTGGACGTTGCCGCCGGTGCTTACCGAGGGCGAGATTGACCGCGCAAAGTATCTATCCATCGGCGAGTCGGATCGGATGACGCTGCGCTTTGTGAAACCATTGAAATAGGGTTTGGCGTGGTTGGCGTTTTCGCCGCATTACCTGTACGGATGCAAGAGTCGGATTTGGCCTGTGCAGGTTAGGCCGGATGTCCTACAGGGAACGGTGGTCTGCTCCGGCAAACTTTGCGCATGATTGATTCAACCTCCTCTGTCGAAAAGCCTGTCCTGCTGCGGATGCGCCAGTACGCGCAACTCGCTGCGGTCGTCATCGTGATCGTCGGTTGCTTTCTGGTTCTCAAACCATTCATCCCGGCGGTTCTGTTTGAGGCCGTGGTGTGCTCTGCGAGTTGGCCAATGTACGTCTGGATGCGCAGGAAGCTATGGCAGAACGCTACGCTTGCCGCGTTGGCGATGAGTTTGTTGTTGATGGTGGTGGTCATCGCGCCATCGCTGTTGTTGGCAGCCAGCCTCTCCGACAAAGTGACCACGCTGGCTGACGCCATCAACGCCGCACTCGCTGCCGGGCCCATGGCGCCGCCGGATTGGCTGGTACGCGTGCCGGTCGTGGGCGAAGTCGCGGCGAACTATTGGCAGCAAGCCGCCACCTCCGGTGAAAGTCTCGCGACCCAGGCCAAGGGATTGCTTGAGCCTGCGCGCGGGCTCCTGATCGGTACCGGCAAGGCTGCGGGGCAGGGCCTGTTGCAACTGGTGCTGGCCGTGTTCATTGGATTCTTCTTTTATCGCGATGGCGACGCATTGATGGCGGCGTTGCGCAAAGCAATTGACCGGCTCGCCGGTGATTTGGCGGGTGAGCTCATCGCCACCATCCAGAACACCGTGATCGGCGTGGTACACGGTATTTTTGGTACAGCGCTCGCGCAGGCGGTGGTGGCGGTGATTGGCTTCCTGATCGCCGGCGTGCCGGGCGCGTGGCTGCTCGGCGTGGCGACATTTTTCCTGTCGCTGGTACCAGTCGGCCCACCGCTGATCTGGGGCGGGGCTTCGATCTGGCTGATGTTCCAGGGCGAAACGGGCTGGGCGATTTTCATGTTCCTGTGGGGCCTGCTGTTTATCAGCACCATCGACAACGTCGTCAAGCCTTTCCTCATCAGCCGCGCCAGCAATCTGCCGCTGCTGGTGGTCGTCCTCGGCGTGCTCGGCGGCGTGATTGCGTTTGGCTTTATCGGCGTGTTTATCGGC
>JAJAYN010000101.1 GCA_026786225.1 Burkholderiales bacterium
CTTCTATACAGCTCACCATCCTCCGCATCCTTCAATACTTCCGGAAACATCACCTTGATGGCAACGCTGCGATGTTTGAAGGTGTCCTCGGCCAGATAGACCGCGCCGGTGGCGCCTTTGCCTAGCTCGCGAATGACACGATACTTGCCGATTTGTGTAGGAGTTTCCATGTCGTCCTCAGGTTCGTAGCCCGATTATCCGCGTGTGTCGAAAACGGCGTCAAGCGAACCGACAGTAAAATCGGGGGATAGTGGGTAAATAAGCCGCCAATGAATAGATTATTCCGTATTTCGCCGTTTCTGCTCTTTATCGGACTCATCGCGACCGCATCGGCGCACGCGCAGTGGCCGCAGAGGCCAATCCGCATTGTCGTTGCTGCACCCGGTGGCAGTTCGGTGGATATTGTGGCCCGCCTGATCGCGGCCGAACTCCGCCCCCGATTAAGGCAGGCGATTATTATCGACAACAAACCCGGCGCGGGCGGCACGCTGGCTGCTGCCGAGGTCGCCAAATCGGCCGCCGACGGCTACACGCTCTTTCTCGGTTTCAATGGCCCACTTGCCAACGCACCGTCGCTTTATGCGTCGCTCAATTACAACCCGTCGCGTGATTTCGTCCCCATCATCCTGACCAGTTCGCAGCCAAATCTGCTTGCTGTCGCGGCGAACCTGCCGGTGAACTCGCTGAAAGAACTGGTGGCGCTAGCCAAAGCACAACCCGGCAAACTCAGCTATGCCAGTGTCGGAAACGGCTCCGTTTCCCATCTGTGCATGGAGCTTCTCAAAAGGCAGGCTGGCGTGGATTTGCTGCACGTGCCCTTCAACGGTGGACCGCCCGCCGTGCTCGCCGTCGCAGCGGGCGAAGTGCAGGTCATTTTCGCAGCACCATCCAACCTGATGGCGCAGTTGAAATCCGGAAAAATGAAAGCGCTGGCCGTCACCAGTCTCAAACGCTTCGCACCTGTCAGCGAGATACCCACCGTTGCCGAATCGGGTGTCGCCGGCCTTGCGCAATTTGAGGCGATCGCCTGGAATGGTCTGGTTGCACCGGCGGGTACGCCAACGGAAATCGTCTCCCGACTGAATCGCGAAATCAGTGCCGTGCTGGCAATGCCAATGGTCACGCGGAAATTGTTTGACGCCGGGATTGAAGCAGGCGGCGGCACGCCGGAGGCGTTCGGTCAGTTGATGAAATCGGAAGCGAAAAAGTGGGCAGACGTCATTTTGTACACGGGTGCAAAAATAGACTGAGCGATAGCGCGCGTCTTTTCCACGTCAGCCACGACGTATTTGGCAAAACACAAGGACCGGCGGGCCTCTCCGCGCACAAATGGCTGAAGAAGCTCGCCCTGCTTCATTCTGCGTTTTCCCGCCCATCGCCTGTGGAGCGGGGAAGGAAATCGCGTCTTGCCTGGCGCGAGGTGCGACTACTTTGCGCCCTCGGCGGCCGCACCCTGCACCTTGCCAAACTGCTCTTTCTCATCCTCGCGATCAAGATAAGAAATCCCCTTCTCCATCCACGCCGGCTTCGCTGAACCCTTCAAAAAATGATCGAAGAACTGATGCATGCGTAACGCAAGGTCTTTCTGGTCGGCGCGGCGGCGCAGGTTGTGCAACTGGCCGTTGTAATTGAACAGATAGGCTTCTTTCTGATAGCGGCGCAGCGCCAAAAACATTTCGATCCCCTGATACCAAGGCACCGCATCATCAGCATCATTGGCCAGTAACAATAATGGCGTTTGCACTTTTTTCACATGAAACACCGGCGAGTTGGCGAGATAAAGTTGCGGTGCTTCCTGCAGGGATTTTCCGATGCGGCTTTGCAACTGTTCGTACTGAAATTGCCGCGGCAGGCCTGAGCCCCAGCGGATGCCCGAATATGCGCTGGTCATGTTGCCGACAGGCGCACCGGCTTCAGCCGCGCGGAAACGATTGGTCTGCGTGACCATCCACGCGATCTGGTAGCCACCCCATGAGTGCCCCTGGATGCCGATGGCGTTCTCGTCGATGAAGCCCTGCTTTACCAGCTTGTCGATGGCGGGCAGGACGGCATCGAGCGCACTCTTGCCCGGCTCGCCGGTGGTGTAGGCAATATCGGGCATGAGCACAACGTACCCGTTGCTCACGTAGAGCGCTGCGTTGAGTCCATTGCTCGGTGCCGGATTGATGAAATTGTTGACGTTCTGCGAGACGCGCTCGTAGATATAGACCATCAACGGATACTTTTTCTTCGTGTCGAAATTATCAGGCTTGTAAACCGACGCCTTGAGTGGTGCACCCTTCGCATTAGTGAACGCCATCAACTCGCTGGTTCCCCACGTAAATGGCACCATCTGCTTACCGACTTCGCTGACGCTGGTGACGTTCGCGAAGTTCGAATCGGCGGTGTTGAGATCCGGGAACGTGTCGAAGCGCGAACCCGTGACCAGTAGCACATCTGCGTCGCGGGCGCGACCGACGTAACGCAGGTTCTTGTCTGCCCAGATCAGGCGCTGGGGTGGCACAGTCGAGCCGAACGTCGTTTTGTAAAATCCGCTGGCACGCGTCTCATCGCTTTCGCCGCGCAACACCAGCGGTTTTTTCGCATCGATGCCGCGCTCGTCATCGTCTTCATCGACCGGCTCGATGCGCTGAACACGCAGTCGAATCGCAGATTTTCGACCTTCGCCGCGCGTGAGATTTTGCGCTTTGCGACCATCGACAAATACCTGCCAGACATCGAAGCGGTCGTAGATTAGCAGCGAGGTACTGTCGCTGGTCCAGCCGCCTGTGCCGTACGCACCCGGAGGTGCGGGCATATCGTGCTGTTGGTTGTGGACCGCCACGCCCAATGCACGCGTCAGGTTTTTACTGGTGCCGTCGGCCGTGTTGAGCGCGTACCAGTGTTTGTCCTGAAAATAGCCAAGCCATTTCCCGTCGGGCGACCAATCATTCTGCGTGAGGTTGGTATTGCTGCGCTGTTTCTTTTGCACAAGCGTGCGTTCACCGGTCGCGGCGTTGACGACATACACATCGGCATAGTTGGCGTCGTAATCGACCATGCGGCGGTAGGCACGGTCATCAAAGCCGATAGCGCGTTTGCCGTCGTCAGAAAGCGAAACAGTCCGCAGGCTTTCGCTGGCAAGTTGTGCGTATGCGGAGGTCTCAAGGTCAAATGCCCCGCGATAGCTGCGATTGCGCTCCTGCACCGCGCGAATTTTCTGCATCGGCTGTACCAGATCGTCGTTCCAGCGCCACAGATCGGCGATCACTTTGTCATGGTCATTTGGACCGCTGTCGGGAGCGCGCGGCGGTTTGCCGGGCGGCGCAACGGGCACATAGAGTTTTTTTCCATCGCGCGAGAACGCCAGGGTGTTTTTGTCGCCTTTGTCGCTCAACGTCATGCCAGTCGGAAATCCGCCGGTACCCGGCGACACGCGCTCTTTGGCGCCAGGCGTGCCGCGTGCCCAGTGGTACAGCTTGAATGCCGGGACCTTGGCCACCGCATCGTCGCGATCACTAAGAAATGCCGCCTGGGTCTGTCCGCGGTCCCAGGTGAGCTTGACGTACTTGCCTTTGCCGGCAAG
>JAJAYN010000102.1 GCA_026786225.1 Burkholderiales bacterium
AGAGCAACACAAAAAAGATCCAAGGGCCTTTCTGTCACGGTGACCGTGAATGCCGCTGCACATTCGCCGATACCAGCACCCCAACGCACGATTGTTGTATTGTGTAGCTCGTTAGTCACCATCGATGAAAGACGCGCATGCCAACAATAATTAGCGCCGCAGTGTTGACACTGCTGACGCTTGTCGCCATGGAGCCGAGTCATGCGGCGAACACGCCAAAATGGGAGAGCCTTTCGGATTGCCAATATATCGATGCCAAGGAGACTGGCGAAGCCAACATTTCGGTATCACGCTTGACGAGACCATGAGGGCGGGGCTTCTGGCCAGGGAGGTTGTACAGAAGCTGTTGCGTGAACCGTTTGTCGTGCAGACGCGCTGGGCGAATGCAAGTGGCCGTTCTCGTGAGTCTCGCCACTACGCATTTGTTGAGACCGGCGGCAAGAATCTTGCCGATCTGTTGGTCGGCCAGGGGTTGGCAAGAGCCTAAGGGCAACTGGTTAATTTGCCGACGTGGGAGAAGGGCAAAGCGTATAAGGAACGGCTTGAGATATTGGAGCGCGTGGCTCAACAGAAGCGGCTCGGCGCTTGGGCAACCTCCACAAAAAGCAAAATCAACTAAGGGCTCGATGGCGCTGGGACGCCAAGGGGCAGTGCCGAATGGTTTTTCGACGAAGAGTGGTAAGGGAGTGATGAGGGGGTGATAAGGGGCCAGGTTCAATCTATTTCTTGCGTGCTACGATACATTGAAAATAAACGAGAGCCTGGACCCTTTGATTCATTTGATTCTCGTCTAGCCAAGAGGACCATGTGGAAAAGAAAGAAATGTCCGTCGGCACTGCAGCGGATGCGACGTACCTCGCCCAGGTACGTGGCGACAAACTGCGTCTTCTCTATCGGCAATCGTGGCATGGCGTGTTTGGGTCGCTCGTCGCGGCGGCGCTTTGGGTTGCGCTTATGTGGCAGCAAGCACCGCGCAGCGCACTTATCGGGTGGATGGCAGCCATGGCATTCGTTACGCTTGTGCGTACCATTGTTTTCTTCACCTATAACCGGCAACAGCCTGCCGACGATGCGGTTCTCAACTGGGAGCTGCCTTATACGATTTCCTTGTTAGCCTCCGCGTCGATGTGGGGTGTTGGCACGGTGATCGTGATGCCGGCTGATTCATTACTGCACCAGACCATCACCTACCTCTTTCTTATCGGTTTGGCCGGCGCCGCACTGGCGGCGTACGGTGTTTTTGTTGGCTTGACCATCGGCGTGATGTGCGCTGTGAGTTTGCCGATCATCGCTTACTTCCTTTACCGTGGTGAGTTGGTCACGGTATTGCTGGGCATATCCGGTGTGTGGTTTCTGCTCACCAATTTGCGCGCGCTGTCGGTGCACAACAACGCCATCGAACAAAGCTTCCAGTTGGGCCACCAGTTACGTGAGTCAGGCAAGATTGCTGAATGGCATGCGCGCACAGATACACTCACTGGTCTCAACAATCGTCGCGCGTTTGCGAGCGCGATCGATGCTCTGCTGCGCATTGCTACGCGCGATAATACCAATGCTTCGATGATGTTGATCGACATCGATGACTTCAAGCGAATCAACGATGACCACGGTCATGCCGCAGGAGACGCTGCGCTGCATCACCTCGCCACCTTGATCACAGGGCACCTGCGCCAATCGGACGTGTGCGGTCGCCTGGGCGGGGACGAGTTCGCCGTGCTATTGCCAGGCACGGACGCGCCCGCCGCGCGCGAGGTCGCCGAAAAACTGCGCGCGCGCGTCGCCGAGAGTGCACTCCCGTTGTCAGCGGGCTACATTAACCTGTCATTAAGTGGCGGCGTTGCGGATAGCTAAAAAGACGCCGACGCTCTGCTCCGCCTCGCCGACCAGGCGATGTATCAAGCCAAGCGAGCGGGCAAGAACCAGGTGGCCGTTTGTCGGGGCAAAGGAAGCAATGCCGCAAATGTTCCGGCGGGCGCCATCGCTGGAGATGGTGCCTGAAAAGGGGGATCTGGTGGATGTTCAGACCTGAACAATCGGAGACCGCGGATGTTTTCAGGCGGAGATAACCGTGGTCTCCCCGACTACGGGGGAAATATTAGTCTGACCACATGAGCGTGTACGTCGACTTTTTCTGATTTTGAAGGCTGCCATTTGGCGCGCTTCCCGGACAAAGAATTCCCGAAATCCGCACCGGTGCTGGCGTTTCCTTAAGTTAGTTAAAGCACACCGTGTGACAGAGCTTTCGCACAATTCGCGTTGTCTGGCTGCCCCGACGGCACGACTTTTGCAAACAAGCGGTAACCGGTTCCTAAATGCGGCGGCACGTTCTGTCACCGTGGCCTTTCACGCGCCGTGCGCGTGGTCTCAATTCATGTCGAGCGCTTCTGCGGCGTTATAGTTGGCTGCATTGTGGGCATTGTTCTCCACCTCAGAGTAATCAAGGTAAGCGTAAACGTTGAGTGGATAGTCACGCGCGCTGCGGTACTTGCCATCATCGCGATCCTGATCTTCTACCGACTGGTCCGGCAGGCGGTGTACGTTAAATAGTTTGGCCGAGGCTACTTTACGCGAAGGGTGCTTGTCGACGGTGTGCATTTGTTTCCCCATAAAGGGCAGATACGACGGTGTATCTATGGGAGATGATGATGCCGTCTCGTTTCAACCGCGATCAGACAATGGCCGCTTGTGCGGTAGGCTTTTCCCTACGTTTGCGACGAATTTTGCGATCAGCGTTTATTTTCTAAAATAAGGGTATGCGTCGAATGGCACTCACTAAAGAAGCAGTGATAAGGGGCCAGGTTCGAGATATTTCTTGCGTGCGGGGATACATTGAAAATAAACGCGAGCCGGCCCCTTATCACTGCCTATCGCTGGTCTTAGCTCGCCAAAACATCACCCAATGATTCAAACGCAAAAGATCCGCGAACTTCATCTCACCCACGGCACCAGCGAGTCGCGCACGCCGTTCATCAGCGCGGCGAGCGGCTTGGTGAAGGTGAACAATCTGCTGTACGTGGTGGCAGATGACGAACATCATCTGGGTGTTTTTTCGGCCGGCCTTGCGCTGCCAGGCGAGCTTGTTCGACTGTTTGATGGAACGCTTCCCGATAGATCCCAAAAGCGAAAGGCGCAAAAGCCGGATCTGGAGACGCTACTGTTGCTTCCCGTGTTTGCGGGCCATCCGCACGGTGCGCTGCTGGCAATGGGCTCGGGCTCGACACCCAATCGCGACACCGGCGTATTGCTTGGCCTCGATGCCTCGGGCAACGTCAATGCGGCGCCCAGGCTGATTGATTTGCGTTTGCTGTACGACGCCATCCGCGCCAACTTCAACGAGCTCAATATTGAGGGGGCGGTAATTGCCGGTGGCCAATTGATGCTCCTCCAACGCGGCAACAAAGGCGCGGTAAATGCCTTGGTTGCTTGCGAGCTTGAGTCGTTCATCGATGACCTTGCCGCGAACAATGTGCCGCGACTGCGCGCGTCACCGGTCGTGCGCACCGTCGCGCTCGGCGACATTGACGGCGTACCACTGTGCTTCACGGATGCCACGGCCTTACCCGATGGAAACGTATTGTTTACTGCCGTCGCCGAAAACACCGATAACAGCTTCGACGACGGCTCGTGTGGCGGATCAGCGATCGGACTTCTCGATGCCAATGGCAATGTAAAGTTGATCGAACGATTGAATCATCCCTACAAAATAGAAGGTGTTGCGGCCACGATGCACGCCGACGGGATTCATCTTTTGTTGGTTACCGATGCGGATGATGCGAGCCAGGCGGCGTGGTTATTGTCTGCGGTGTTAACGGAAACGGGGCCAGCGTGACGTCAGGCATGCGTGACGATGCAAGGGGCGTGTATCTGAGGTTTCCCCACGAATAAAATTTGCAGTTCACAGGGTGGGCGAGTAATCGTCGTGAAAAAACGAGGCCTGCGCTGGCCCAGAAAGCCGGGGCGCATCATCGACGATGCTTGACTTTTTTCTGCAGCATCACGGTCGTTGAACAGGAGCGAGGTCCGAGTCGATAACGGTATCGAACCGGACGATTAAACGCGTTACGAACCTGACGGTGCCGCCGGCAAATTGAACATCGCCTGTTGTGCCGGCGTAGGTGCCACTTTGAACGCAATGGCGCGTATCTCAAGAGAGCGCAACTGCGAAAACACAAACGGAAAACCTGCGTGCGTCAGTGATGCGAGCAATGACTTCTGCGTGAAGCCGGCCTTGTGTGCCATGAAATCCTGTCCGCTTTTTTCAATCTCGGGTCCGAAGCCGTAAATCACATCGTGCGCGGAGATTGGCCCTGCCGGCGATTGGTATAGCGGGTCCTCAATATCAAGACCATTCTCGAGCATCGCTGCCATAGTCGCGCGAATGTCCGGCACGAGCACCTCCGCAAAGCCGGTGTCGGTCAGCACATGCAGGAAACCATTGAGCACCTTGCGTGCGTCGTGTGCGTAGTAGTGCTCCAGATTGTGCGAACAAAAGACTGCGTCAAACTGCTTTGCGGGTTGAGATGAAAGCAGACGCGCGTCGCACAGCAAATCAGGCTTCCAGCGCGGATCGATGTCCAGATAAAGTTGCTGCCAACCATCGAAGTGGCCGGGTATGCCCGTGGTCTTGCTGTTGCCGCCAACGTTGAGAACTTTTTGCGTGGTCATGTCAAATGCACCCTTGAGTCGTGCCAAATTAAGTGCTTGCGATTCTACGACAATGACGCTGAATCAAGGTGCCCGCAACGGACAATATCTTAAAATTCGGTATAGCAATACGGGCCGTAAGTATTTTGCTTCAGAACATGCCGAGCGTCCGCGGTGATTGCCAATTTGTTTAACTCGTCGGCCGCCGGGTCTTGTCGGCGAGATGGTACTGGCTGGTTCCAATGGGCAAGGCGCTGAGGTTTCCGTACGAATGTTATTTGCAGTTCGCAGGGTTTTGTTTTTCATCGAAAAAATATGCGCTTTTCCTCGGCAACTATGTCTGAATTGACATATCCTCAAACGGATGACTAAGGCTGACAAACCATTGGTGTGGTTGCATGGCGAAATCAAGACGCCGCCATTTTCCGGCAATGCGAGGGTCGAAGCCGGCGTATTGATGCGTCGGCTGCAGCGTGGTGAAAATATATCGCTGCCGCATTCCCGGCCCATGACGACAATTGGCAAGAGCTGTCATGAACTAAAGATCCCCGATGAGAACAGGACATGGCGAATTGTTTATTGCGTGGATGCGGCGGCAATCGTAGTGCTGGAAGTATTTGCAAAAACGACCAGCCAGACAC
>JAJAYN010000103.1 GCA_026786225.1 Burkholderiales bacterium
AAAGCGCGAGGCCGCCTCACACCTGAACAGGAAGCTGAATATCTGGAGCAGTTACGCTATGTGCCCGGCAGCGTCCAGCACGCGCTAAACCTTGAGCCGCAAATACAGGCGTGGGCAGAAAAATTTTCCGAAAAACATCACGCACTCTTCCTCGGCCGCGGCCTGCATTACCCCATCGCGCTTGAAGGGGCGTTGAAGCTTAAAGAGATTTCCTACGTCCACGCCGAGGCCTATCCTGCTGGCGAATTGAAGCACGGCCCGCTGGCGTTAGTAGACGCCGAAATGCCCGTCGTCGTCATCGCGCCCAACGACGCCATTCTGGAAAAAGTAAAATCGAATATGCAGGAAGTGCGCGCCCGCGGCGGCGAACTATTCGTCTTTACCGATCTGGACAGCCAGTTCACCGAATCTGAGGGCGTGCACATCATCCGTGCGCCGCGTCATGCAGGTTTGCTCTCACCGATTGTGCATGCGATACCGGTGCAGTTGCTGGCTTATCATGCAGCGTTGATCAAGGGAACGGATGTCGACAAGCCCCGGAATTTGGCGAAAAGCGTGACGGTGGAATAGCCCAGATTCTCAATGTCTATGTTACCGAGGTGCCACATTGGTTACGCAAAGTTTTACTGACTTCGAAACAGCCGGGCGCGCAGTGCTTGCGTTTTTACATCAGCGATTGGGCTTCGATCTTTGGATGCTCACCCGGACAGATGGTGCCGACTGGATTGTGCTTCAGTCTGAAGACCATGGCTATGGCGTTGACCCAGGTACTGTTTTTTGTTGGGCAGACACATTCTGCTCCGAAATGGTGCAGGGGAAGGGGCCACACGTCGCGCCGCGATCGGCCCTGGTACCAGCGTACGATGCAGCGCCGATTGGGCGTCAAGTCCAGATCAAGGCTTATGTCGGCCAACCGCTTGTCCGCGCCGACGGCAGTCTGTTCGGTACCCTTTGCGCGATTCATCCATCGCCTCAACCTGAGTCGATCGTCGGCGAGCAAGCGCTTATTGCGCTACTGGCTGCAATGTTAAGTACGATTCTTCAGGCAGACCTAAGGGCAACTGAAGAGGCGCGCCGTGCTGAAAGATTGGAGGCGGAAGCACTCACCGACGCACTGACCGATCTGTATAACCGGCGCGGTTGGGACCGCCTTCTGGCCTATGAGGAAGAGCGCTGTCGGCGCTATGGTCATCCGGCTGCAATCCTGATTGCCGATCTCGAGGAGATGAAGCAGGTAAATGATAGCGAAGGCCATGCCGCTGGCGATGCTTACATCGTGCGTGCAGGCGCTGCGTTGCGCAATGCTTCGCGGTCACTCGACATCGTTGCCCGCCTGGGCGGAGATGAATTCGGCATCCTTTGCGCCGAATGTGATCGCGTCTGCGGCGAAGCCTTACTTAAGCGTGTCCGAGCAGCGCTGGCTGAGGCGAATGTCAAGGCCTCCGTTGGCCTCGCTATGCGAGACCCGTCGGTTGGACTCAGGCGCGCGTGGGAAACCGCGGATCGCCTGATGTACGAGGAAAAGCGTTCGCGAAGCGGATGAAATCAACCTAGAAACGGCAATCGCACCCGTCCAACTGGCGTTTCTAATTTGAAGGCAGCAAGGTGTACGAAGCAGGCCCCCGCGCGCGTGCTAATTTTGCATCGATATGGAGCCCTGCTTGGCACGCGCCGCGAGCCTGGCGCCGTTCTCCAGTACGCCCATCTGGTCGCTCAGTATGTGGACGGCCTCGTTCAGAAAAATGTCGTTGGCATTTTTTCTCACTTTCTCAGCGGCAAGCTCGGTGGTGAGTTTTCGTTCACCCGCCTGCAGGCCATCATCCCGCTGTACGCTGTCATTCCCCGAAGCGAATTCAGTGCCGGCTAAACCCGGGCTGTCGTTCTTGCCGTTCGCCTTTTTAGAATCGCGGGAGATGAGTCGGGCCTCTTGCGCATCGCGTTCCTTGCGTCGTTCAACTTCGTTCAGTGAGACGAGGTTTTTCTTCCGCTGCAATTTCGATTCCGCGATGTCTTCTTGCAGGTACTGGAAGTCCTTATCCTTTTTCAGACGGGCATCATGCAGCGCCACCAGAACGGGAAACATATCCTTCAAGTTGCCAACGGCCGCAAAGGCCGCTTGCTTGATTTGAACCCAGGGGAGCGCGTTTTCGAAACTGGATTCGCCAAAGCTCTCCGCATCGGAAACCGACGGAAAAAGGATATCCGGTGTCACGCCACGCAATTGGGTCGTACCGCCATCGACGCGAAAAAACTGCGCGACAGTCATTTTTAGTTCGCCATATTGCGGTTTGCTATTCTTGGCTATTCGGTCGAGATTGACCACGCTTTGCACCGTGCCTTTGCCAAAACTCGGCTCACCGATAATCAGGCCGCGGCCATAATCCTGAATGGCAGCAGCAAAAATCTCTGACGCTGATGCTGAACCCCGGTTGATGAGAACACCCAGGGGGCCATCCCACGCAACAACTGCCCGAGCATCACTTTCCACGCCGATCACGCCACGTGCGTTGCGGTGTTGCACCACGGGGCCCTTGCCGATAAACAAGCCGGTAAGTTCAACGGCTTCCGCGAGTGAACCGCCGCCGTTATTGCGCAAGTCGATCAGCACACTATCGACACGATCTTTTTTTAATCCATCCAGCAGACGGGCCACATCGCGGGCCGCGCTCTTGTAATTCTGGCTCCCCCTTTGTCGGGCAGCGACATCTTCATAGAAGGAAGAAAGGGTTATCACACCGACGCGGCGCGTTTGTTTGCCGTCGATGACAGCGCGGATGGAGACTTTGGCGGCCTGCTCTTCCAAACTGATCGCTTTGCGAACGAGAGAAACGAGCTTCCGCCTGCTATCCGGGCCGGCGTCCACCGGAAGCACATCGAGCTGCACGACGGTATCTGCGGGACCGCGAATCAGCGCCACCGCGTCGTCCAGACGCCAGCCCATGACATCTATCATGATGCCCTTTTCGCCTTGCGCAACACCGACGATGCGGTCGCCAACATTTACCTGGCCGGAAAGGCTTGCAGGTCCCCCAGGTACCAGTTCGCGAATCGCCGCGTACTCATCCGATTCCGTCAGGACGGCACCGATGCCGACGAGGGAAAGTTTCATCGAAATGTTGAAATTCTCAGCTACCCGCGGTGCCATGTATTTGGTGTGGGGCTCGATCGCTGTTGTGTATGCGTTCATGTATGTTGCAAAAGCGTCATCACTCTTCAGGCGGATGATGCGCTTGAGGAAATTGTCATAACGCTTGTCAAGTATTTCGACGATGCTTTTTTCACTCTGGCCGGCGAGCTTTAGCCGCAGCCAATCGTTCTTGACGCGCTTGCCCCACAACGCCCGCATTTCTGCTTCGGTTTTCAGCCAAGGTTCCTTGTCCCTTGCGTATTGGTAGCTTTCCTGCTTCTCAAAGTCGAATCCTTTTTTTAGAAGCGCGCGTGCGTACGTAAATCGCTCAACTACGCGCTGCTCGAAAAGATTAAAAATGGCGAACGACGCGCTGAGATCTTCCGCTTGGATCGCGTCGTCGAGCTTGGTCCGATAGACAGAAAGTTGGTCAATATCGGCCTGAACGAAGAAGATTTTTTCTGAATCGAGTGACTTCAGGTACCGATCAAAAATCTTCGCCGAAAGCGCGTCGTCAAGTGGCAGCGCCTTGTAGTGGTGACGCGACAACAGCGCCGCGGCTAAGGTTGCCGCCTTCGCCGCGTGTGGTGGCGGCTTTAATTCTGGCGGATACGTTATGTCCCTGGCCAACGCGCCGCCTTGAGCGACAGTCAACAAGGCAAAAACGATCCATAACAGTTTCCGTTTCATGCATATTCCATTTTTAGGCGCGAATGCGTCGCCGGTTGGGAGAAAAAGGGCAACTAACATAGTAGCAGCGCTGGTATTGACACAAGAAGCGAGATTTCGTTTCCTCGCCGCGATCCAGCGTCGATAGGTGGGGCTGACGGGAGAGCGATGCGGTACGATAAGCCTTTAGCCGTATGGCATAAAAAAGCCAGAACCTATTATTGGCGGGTGTTTCAGGGCATTTATGTCCCGAGAGGCGCGCCAATTATGGCGTTACACTGCGATTTGACTAATCTGCCAACCCAATAGAAATTCATCCGTGGCCAAACCCGCAAGCAAGAAATCCGATTCCTCCGCCAACATCGGCTTCGAGGCCAAGCTCTGGCTCG
>JAJAYN010000104.1 GCA_026786225.1 Burkholderiales bacterium
GCACAGACGTTGACGAGATGTCTACGTTGCAGGAGCAGGCGCTGGCCAACGACGCGCGCTTGATGGGAATGTTTTATCTGGTGTTCAACGAATGGACGGTGGACGCTATTCTCGAAACATATGACATCAACAAAGCCGACTGCACGAAGTTGTTGCTGCAACTGGACAAGCTGCGACTCATCGAATTGGGTGTCAACAACGCGGTGCGGCTCAAGGTGCCCAAGACATTGCGCCTGCAGCGTGACGGTCCGATCCGGCGCTCGCATGGCACCACGGTGATGCGGGATTTCCTGGATGTGGCGTTTGCGGAAGTAGGCGGTTATTTTCGCTTCGAATTTCGCGATCTGTCGCGCGCCTCGGTTGCCCATCTTGAGCGCAAGCTTGAGCGTATCGCGCAAGAGCTGCACGAGCTGGCCGAACTGGATAGTTACCTGCCGCCCGATCAGCGGCAAACCATCGGTCTGGCACTTGGTATGCGTCCGTGGACGATGTCGTGGGTGACGGGGTTGAAGAAAAAGCGTGGCGCAGCGGAACCGGTTGTCGCCACCATTAAAAAATAGAACAGGAAAAAATTCGCAGTGTGGCCATCCAGCAAAGATTATCCGGGAACATATTCGGACATGTTCGTTCGTCCGCCGACGACGCAGGTATCGCAAGACGACAAGTACATCGCATACCGGACACCAGCGCGATCAGATTTCTGGTGGGGCGCGTATCTGGTTTCGCGCGATGTCGTGACAAAAGATAGCTTGCCCGGCGTGTTGCTTGAATGGGAAAAGCGTCTGGGCGACCTGAAAGACATCAAGAAGAAAATAATTCAATGGGAACTTCCGCTCGGCGATTTGCCGGTTGCCGCTCCAGATCTGACCTCGGAATTCAATGATCCCGCGGCTGAGGCCCATGTAAATTCAGTGCTGGTGGCAACACCCGTCACGATACAGTCCGCATTCGCGATGCCCGATGTGACGCTGCATGAAGCAAAGTCAGCAGCCGACTTCGCGGCGATTGTCGATATGGCCATCGCAGATCTGGAATGTACCCCCGAGTTACCCGCAACGGCCGATTTTCTCAGGTGGAAGCATGGCCAGTTTCACGAAGGTGTGAAGCAAGGCGGCGGCAAATGGTGGATGCTCAAATTCAAAGGTGAATTTGTCGCGAACTGCGGACTATTCACCCACAAGCGAATCGCGCGATTCCGCGAAGTCACTACCCATCCGCAATGGCGGTGTCGCGGTTTTGCACGCATACTCTGCCAGCTTGTGCTTGCCGAGGGATTCAAAGACCCGACCGTTGATCAAGCCGTCGTCATCTCGGAACACAATTCTTCACCGGAACGGATATACAAATCGGTTGGATTCTCGCCGACCTCGTTTCAGGTCGCGTTACAGTGGGACCTGAAATAGAATCGCAGATTCATCGCGGGTAGTGATTTCAACAGGCCGCGTCACACCAACGTGTGTCCTGATAAAAACAATCGGAAATACAAGTGTTCACCCATTTCGAAAAACTCGTTCATCCCTATCCTGAAGCGGCCCCTGAGCCCACGCCCAAAACGTTTATGGCGTTCATGTGGGCGGCCTCAAAGGGCTTGCGTCCGTACTTGTTATTCATGACGCTTTGTACCGCCGCCATCGGTGTGTTCGAGGCCTTTTTGTTCAGCATGCTCGGTCAGGTGGTGGATTGGCTTGCCAACACCGATCCAGCCGCGCTATGGACAACACAGAAAGGCAATCTGCTGCTGTTAGCAGTGATTCTCGTTGCCAGCCCGATCGTCGTGGCATTGCAGGCTTTGCTGAAACATCAGGCGATGGCGGGCAATTTCCCGATGTTGCTGCGCTGGAAATTTCATCGGCTGATGTTGAGCCAGAGCTTCAGTTTCTATCAGGACGAATTCGCCGGGCGTGTCGCCACAAAGGTTATGCAGACCGCCCTCGCGGCGCGCGATGTATGGATGATCGTGGCGGACATCCTCGTTTTCGTAGCGATCTATATCGCGACCCTCATCCTGATTGTCGGCAGCTTTGATCTTTGGGTGGTGACGCCATTCATGGGCTGGCTGCTGCTCTATGCTTTGGCGGTCTGGTTTTTTGTGCCGCGGCTGGCAAAGGTTTCCCAGCAGCAGGCCGATGCACGCTCGCTCATGACCGGCCGCGTCACCGATGCGTACACCAACATTGCCACCGTGAAACTGTTTTCACACACCAATCGCGAAGCAAACTACGTGCGTTCGGCGATGCAGGATTTCATGCAGACCGTGTATCGGCAATGGCGCTTGATCACCGCCTTTGAAGTCGTCAATCAAGTATTGAGCGTGCTGCTGATCGCCTCGACCTCCGGTGTCACGCTGTGGCTATGGATGAATGGCAAAATCGGCGTGGGTGCTGTTGCGGCAGCGACCGCGATGGCGTTGCGGCTGAACGGGATCTCGCACTGGATCATGTGGGAATTCGCGGCCTTGTTCGAGCATATCGGTACGGTGCGCGATGGTATGACGATACTTTCCAGACCGCACACGGTTACAGACGCTGCCGATGCCAAACCGCTGGCGGTTTCACGCGGCGAGATTTGTTTCGACAACGTGAGCTTTGCCTACGGCACGAAGGAAGCCGCAAATAAAAATGTGATCGACAAGCTCAATCTCACCATCCGTGCCGGCGAGAAAATCGGCTTGGTCGGGCGATCGGGCGCGGGCAAATCCACCGTCGTCAATCTGCTGCTGCGTTTCTACGATATTCGCGAAGGCCGTATCCTCATCGACGGACAAAATATTGCGCACGTCACCCAGGACAGCCTGCGTACGCAGGTCGGCATGGTCACGCAGGACACGTCGCTATTGCATCGCTCGGTACGTGAAAATATCATTTATGGCCGCCCCGATGCGAGTGACGCAGATATGTACGCTGCGGCCAAACGCGCCGAAGCACACGAATTTATTTTGCAGCTCACCGACCCCGCAGGCCGCCGCGGCTACGATGCGCACGTTGGCGAGCGCGGCGTGAAGCTCTCCGGCGGGCAGCGACAGCGCATTGCGATTGCGCGCGTCAAATTGAAAGATGCACCGATCCTGCTGCTCGATGAAGCGACCAGCGCACTGGATTCCGAAGTAGAGGCGGCGATTCAGGCAAGCCTCTACAAACTGATGGAAGGTAAAACCGTGGTGGCGATTGCGCACCGGTTATCGACAATTGCCGCGATGGACCGGTTGATCGTGCTCGATGAGGGGCGCGTGGTGGAAGAGGGTGATCACAAAAGCCTGCTCAATCGCAACGGCTTGTATGCACGACTGTGGGCGCATCAGAGTGGCGGGTTTTTGGGAGATGCGCTGGATGATACGGAGCTCGTGCATGTTGCGCGGGCCGCAGAATCGGCAGCAGCCAGTTAGGCCACGCCTTGCTCCTGCCATCATGCTTGCCCGCTGCACGACACGATGGGTCACGGCAGCGGGCAATCGATTTCCAATGACGATGCTGCCTAACGGTGTTGATCCACCAGAATCGAGTTTCCATCTGGATCGGCAGTCATGAAGCTGGCCGGGCCGGTCGTGGTTTCGTCGGCTTCGGTGTTCATGACGAGACCAAGGCCCTTGAGCTGGCGCTGCAATTCCCGGACGTCGGTGAAGGTGTCCAGAGGCTTGCCATCCTGGTCCCAGCCTGGATTGAAGGTAATGATGTTTTTTTCGAACATGCCTTGAAACAATCCGATGATGTGATCGCCGTTTTTCATGATCAGCCAGTTCTGCGCCTGATCGCCCCCGAAAATCGTAAACCCCAGTCTTTGGTAGAAGACTTTCGATGCTTCGATATCCTTTACGGCCAGACTGATTGAGAAAGCGCCAAGTTCCATTTTTTCTCCTAATTGAATTTGTGAAGGACATCAATTGTGGGTGGCACACAGGCCGAAATTGCTACCTTTCTTGCTACTTAGGCGGCTGCTGCAAACTTTTCATCGTCGCGCCGCTTTCGGCTCAGCACAACCGCTGTCACGAGCGTGAACAACAAGCCAACTGGCAAGGGCTCAAGAAATGTGATGGCGATATTGACGAGCGGGTTTTTGTACATCTCCATGAATCCATCCACCTCCTTTTTTTGTGCCGCGATCTGGGCTTCCGTGGCACCGGCTTTTTTGGCCTTCGCGACGACATATGCCGCATACTTCTCGCCGAAATCTGGTGCCACTTTGTAGTAAACAACTTGCCAAGTCGCCACATAACAGGTGCTGGCAACGAGTGTGATCATCAGCCCCACCAGAAAAGCGCGGCCAAACTTCACCTTTCCACCGGCCACGTTATCGCGATATGACCTGACTCCAAAAAACACCATCAGGAAGGCAAGCAGCATTGTCGTGTAGCCGATGACCTCGCCCTTATCGAAGCCAATCTTGTCCATGAAGGGCACGGTCATGAGCATCATCGCCGAGAGAATGGCACCGGCGATGAGGCCGAAGGTAAGTACGATTTTTTGCATGGTAGCTCCCAGTTAGAGTTGATCGTTTAGACAGGCCGAATGTACCGGCTGAGCCCGGTCGCATACATCATCCAAAAGGATGATTTTGCGAGTTTTAGCGAGAAGTCATACGAAAGTAGTGCGCCGGGATGCTATCGATGAGCAATGGGTCTACGGAATTAGCCGAAATTCCTTGCCCAGCTGGACCGCCTGGGTTCGCCGCCGTGCGCCGAGCTTGTCGAATACGCGGCTCGAATGTGTCTTGACTGTGTTTTCGCTCACAAATGCGCGGGCGGCAATCTCCTTGTTGGAGAGACCCTCGGCGATCAGCTCAAGAATCTTGAGCTCACGCGGAGTAATGCCCAGCGTCGCAAGCCGGGCCTCGTCGCGCACAAAGTTGGCAGGTGCCGGGACGACCACCTCCCGCATCACGACGGTTTCAGTGTGACGCGGCGGCCGCGTTAACTTAAGGCCAATCCAGATGCCCAGGCATGCAAACACGGTAGCTACAAGCCCGCCATAAATCTCTACCGAATACTCCACCATCAGCCAGCGGTACTCGATGAGCTTCAGGGCCGCAATGAGTATGCCGCACAGAAGGCCGTAAAGGAGTACGTGTTTGCCCATGGGCAATTCTACTAGTGTGCTGTTCGGGTGGGGAATGGCAACTTTAAGTGGTTGACCGTAATGGATGAGCGAGTCATTGTTCGGGCAACGTGTAGTCGTTTCGCCTTGCCGGATCGCCCGACAGGTACTGGACGAACTCCCATTCATTTCCCTCGGGATCATAAAAGTACAGGCGTTTGCGGTGCGGATGCGCGTTTGGCACGAGCGTATTCTCCTGATATCCCGCCTTTCGGAGTCGCGTGCGCACTATTTCGGCGTCCGCCACCTCATACGCGAGATGATTCAAGGGCGAGCCCCTGTGCGCAGCGACAAACGGGCCTTTCGCTTGATTGAGCGCAACCTACATGTCCTCGGTGCCGACGTGCACCCATCGCAGTCCGTCAGGCTCCGTCGTATCTCGGCGAACCCGAAATTCAGAAAACGCCGCCTGGAGAAAACGCATAATCGCGTCGATGTCGTGGACGGAGAGATTAGCGTGTTCGAGTTTCACGGGCATCGTAACTTTCCAGTTTGCGAAACAATGAAACAGTTGGGGTCATTGAATATTATTAGCTATTGAAAGATCTGACCACATTGCCTTTGTTCCTCAACCACTGGCGCGCTCCCGAGGCTAAAAATGCCTGAAGGACCGCGCAAATGCTTAATGTTGCATATCGGTTCGACGTAATCGCTTCAATCGAGCCCCGCGGCTTGCCCACGAACCTCGCCACCAGGCAGTGCGGCGCTGTGGACGTTGAAGTACGTCCCGCCAGCGGCAAATGCGACCGCCTGTGCTTGCGTGAGCTTCGCGCCGACAGCGGACGTCCATGTATTCGTCGGGCCTTGTGTTAGCGGCACAATTACGGCGCCATTGGCACCCACCGCACCGAGGTGCAAATGAGCGGCTGTCGCGGTCACGCCCGTGGTCGTAATGGTGACAAACACATCGAGCGTATTGGCGTCGAGTTCAGCGCGGCCGCGACCTGATGCGGTCGTCGTTGTGGGCGGCACTTCGTTGGCGCCCGACAATAATCCTGTGCGGGTGACCTTGCCGATTTGACCGCGCGCTTCGCCCCCGGGGAAAGCCGCGCTGTGCGTATTGGCATACATATTGCCGAACAAGAGCGCACGGTACTGGGCAACGGTAAAGGTCGCCGGTGTGAAGTTCCAAACTGCACTTCCTGCGGCGGACTGCGTGGTGGGGACCAACACAGGAC
>JAJAYN010000105.1 GCA_026786225.1 Burkholderiales bacterium
CCGCGCTGGCCTTGGGCAGCGCGGTGCTGGCCAGTTTTCTGTTCGGCTTGGCCAGCTTTTATCTCGTGCGCGGACGGTCGCGCGAAGACCTGATTCATGGCATGGGTGGCGTGCTGGCATCAACACCGGTGAGCAACAGCGTCCTCCTGTTCGCACGTTGGCTGGGCGCGGTGGCCTACCTCGTCACGCTGCTGTTTGCACTGATGGTGACCATGATGGTGTTGCAATTGGTGCGCGGGGAAGCGCCATTGCAGCCGCTGGTTTTTGTCGAAATGTACGGCCTGATGTTGATACCGACCATCTTTCTCGCGGCAAGCGTCGCCGTATTGTGTGATTCATTTTCCCCGCTGATGGGCAAAGGTGGCGATGTCGTGTACTTCATGCTCTGGATCGGCCAGTTCTCTGCGATGCCTTCGGCTATCGAAAAGCACAGTGAGCGTCTGGGTGCCCTGGGTGCAGTCGATATTTCCGGCATCGCGGTGATTGCGCAGCGCTTGAAGCAGCTCTATCACACCGAACATTTCTCCATCGGCAGCAGCCCCTTTGACCCAACGCTGGCGCCAATCATCTTTGCCGACTTCTGGACAGCCGACATGGCAGGCATGCGCATCATGTGTGCCCTGCTGGCGATGCTGCCCCTGCTCCCGGCAGTCGCGATATTTCACCGTTTTTCGCCGGACCGCGTAAAGAATGTCGGTACAGCGCGACGCTTCTCGATCTGGGCGCTCATTAACCGCCTGTTCCAGCCCGCGACCAGGCTGGTTCGCCCGCTGTTGTCGCTGGCCGCCCGTCTGCCCGGTATCGCCGGGCAGGCGATGGCAGACCTCGCACTCACGCTTATGTCGAACCCGGTGGCAGTGGTTGCGCTGATCGGCGTATCTATCGCCAGCGCCGTGGCGAGTGCAAATGGCCTGGCCGGGGTGCTCGCGTTTGCCATCGCATGCTGGGGCATTTTGATCAGCGACCTGAGCGTTCGCGATTTCCAGTCGGCTACCGAATCGCTGACGGCGGCGGTGAACGGCGGCGCGTCACGCCGATACCTGCGCCACATGCTGGTCACCGCGCTGCTGGGTCTGCTGTTCTCGGCAGTCGTATTGACCCGGTGGGTTGCCATCAATCCGCTTGGTGCCGGCGCGCTCGTCACTGGCATATTCGCCTTGAGTGCGTGCGCCAGTCTGCTTGGCCGGTCCACCCGTACCGGAAAGACGTTTCTCGCCCTGTTCCTGTTCGGTCTCTATTTTTCCCTGCAGATAAAAGACATTCCCTGGCTCGACATCATCGGCGCCAATGGCTCGGCGACCGTCACGTCAGTCAGTGCCCAATTGGTGGCTGCCCTGGTGATGTGCGCGGTCGGTTATGAAGCCAACCGACGGCTGAAAGCGTGATTGATCGCCTTTGAGCGACCACTGCCCGGATGCATAATCCGGGCATGAGAATCCTCGTTCTTGGCGGCACGCAGTTTGTCGGCCGGCACATTGTCGAGCACTTGTTGGCGGCCGGACACGCAGTGAGCATTCTGACGCGCGGTGTCTCGCCGGACGCTTTGCCAATGGAGGTTGAGCGGCTGCGCGGTGACCGGGACGAAGGCACCAACGGCCTGGAGGCTCTGACGGGTCGTAACTGGGATGTATGCGTGGATGTCAGCGGCTACACCCCGCGGCAAGTGCGCGCAAGCGCTGACAAACTGCACCGCCATATAACGCGATATGTGTTTGTCAGCGCAGTGAGCGTGTATGGCGATCCGCAAAAACGGCCCGTCAGCGAAACCCACCCGCGCGTGACGCCTGCGGGAGAGGACGTGACTGAAGTGAACGGCGACACATATGGCGCGCTCAAGGTCGCATGCGAAAACATCGTTGCGGAGATCTACGGCGAGCGCAGCACGTTCCTCAGGCCACAGGTCGCCGTTGGGCCGCACGACCAGAGTGGGCGTTATGCATACTGGGTGCAGCGCGCGCTGCAAGGCGGCCATATGCTGGCCCCCGGGGACGGCACGGATCATGTGCAGTTCATTGATGTGCACGATCTCGCCCGATTTACCACCACCGTCATCGAGCACAATCTTGCTGGCAGTTTTAACCTTGCCGGCCCACGACTCACATGGGCCGCGTTCATGAACGTGCTGGGCGCTTCGAACATCGTGTGGGTATCGGCCCCGATCCTCTCGGATGCGGGATTGACGTTCGTGGAGCTGCCGCTATACCGGCCTGAACGTGGTGCGCGCAGCGGCTTGATGGATGTGAGCAATCAACGCGCGCAACAAGCGGGACTTACGCTGTCCGATCCGGCTGTGACCTTGCGCGACATGCAGCGATGGATGCGCGGGCGGGAGTTTACCGCGGCGCTTTCTCGGGAGCGGGAAAAGCAATTGATCGATAGTGAACTGGGCCGGCTCTAAGCAGCGCCGCAGATCATCTCGGTGTCAGGCAGTTCGTTCCGATGTAGGCGCATCGACGACACGACATCAGGCGGAAGTCCGATGTGTCATGCCACCAGTCCGCCAGACAATGCAGGCTGCTGCGTCGAACTCGACGAAGACAATCGCTTTCATTGCAGGAGACATTCATGACTCACGTATCCCTCACACTTAAACAGGCACAGCCGCATGCCAAGTCACGCGCCGCCTTTGCAGTCATTGCCGCCATTGCAGTTCTCGCCGTATCCGGTTGCGCCTCGACCGGGGACATGCCGCGCGAACAAATGGCGGTCGCCCGTGCTGCAGTAGATCGTGCAGCTGGACCTGCAGGTGCTGACGCACCCATCGAAGTTTCGGAAGCACGCAACAAGCTCGAACGTGCCACCGCAGCCGTGGCCCGCAAGGATTACGACGAAGCTCGCCGCCTGGCCGAGCAGGCCGAGGTCGATGCCAATCTTGCCGAAGCGAAATCGCACTCGGTTCGCTCCAGTCGCGCCTTGCAGGAAGTTCGCGAAGGCATTCGCCAATTGCGCGAAGAAATCGCCCGCGGTTAATTTCACCTCCATTCAAGGAATTCAACATGAACAAGAAACCACTACTGACAATTTTGATGGTGTCGCTGATTGCGGCCGGTTGTGCGAGTGTGTCCACGCCACCGCCAGCCCTGGTCGAAGCGCGTAATACCGTCAGCACGGCTGCATCTGACCCCAACGTGCTGGCCAACGCGCCACTGGAATTGAAAAAAGCCAATGACGCCCTCGCCCGCGCCGATCAGGCGCTGGCCAAGGGTGACGAAGTTGATGTCAACCACAACGCCTACCTTGCCACCCAGCGCGCACGCACGGCGATGGCTGCAGGTAACGCCAAGGCTTCGGAGGATCTGATCAAAACCGCGCAGGTCGAACGCGAACGCGCGCGCGCAGACGCACGCGAACGCGAAGCGCGACGTGCGACCGCGACAGCTGCGGTTGCCCAGGCAGCTGCACGCGACGCCCGCGCCGATGCGAACGCCCAGCGCACGCAGACGGCTGTCGCACAACTGCAGGCCGCAAACGCAAACGACCAGGCCGCTACCGCACAGGCACAAGCCGCCGCAGCCGAAGCGCGCGCTGCCGGTCTGGAACGACAACTGGCTGCCCTGGAGGCATTGAAAACCGATCGCGGCATGGTGATCACGCTCGGCGACGTACTATTTGAATTCAATCGTGCCGAAGTCAAGCCCAGCGCACAGGCGCGCATGGCGCAACTGGCGGACTTCCTGAGGCAATATCCGGATCGTCGCGTTTCGATTGAAGGCCATACCGATAGCGTGGGCGCAGCTGCATACAACAACGAACTCTCGCAGCGACGCGCAGAAGCCATCAAGTCACAATTGATCGGCCTCGGTATTGCATCAGAGCGTATCTCGACCGTCGGCTACGGCAAGGATTTCCCGGTCGCGGCCAACGACACCGATACCAATCGCGCCATCAACCGCCGGGTGGAAGTGGTGATTTCCGAACCGGGCCAGCTGGTGCGTTCACGCCGATAATCACCGGCTAAAAAACAACAAACTCCAGCATTGGCGCGGCTTTTCAGACACTTTTCGTCTGTGATGCCCGCCAATGCTGGAGTTTCTACTTTTAATCAACCAAGCTGCAGAAAATGCTCCCGGTAGTACTTGAGTTCTTCGATGCTCTCGTAAATATCCGCCAGGGCTTCGTGTTTGCCGTGCTTCTTCATCCCCGACATGATTGACGGCTTCCAGCGTTTGGCGAGTTCCTTGAGCGTGGACACATCGAGGTTGCGGTAATGGAAGTAGGTTTCCAGCTTCGGCATGCCGCGCGCCATAAAGCGGCGATCCTGACAGATCGAGTTGCCGCACATGGGCGAATTGCTAGCCGGCACATGCAGCTTCAGGAATTCAATCAACTGACTCTCCACTTCGACATCGGTAAGCGTCGATGCTTTCACCCGGTCGATGAGGCCCGATTTCTTGTGGGTGGACTTGTTCCACGCATCCATGGCGTCCAGCACACTGTCGGGCTGGTGCACCACCAATACCGGACCTTCGGCGATGGTATTGAGATTGCCGTCTGTCACGACGATGGCGACTTCGATAATGCGGTCCGTTTCCGGAATCAGGCCGGTCATTTCCATGTCGATCCAGATGAGGTTGTTTTGGTCTTGGGGCATGGCGGGTCTCTGATGTAGGGTTGTGTGTGGTGTACGCTTCAAATCGGGGCGTCAAATGCGCCGTAAAATGCAGGGATGCTGCATTTTCTCATGATTCATAACTGACACTTTCGATGACCGCACCGGCCTTTACCCTTATTTTTCTTTTGTTCGTCGCGCTGAGCTTCGCTTTTGGTGCCGTGCTCACGTTGCGGCATATCGCGCATGTCCGCGCCCATCGCGCCGCAGTACCGGCCGAATTCACTGAATCGATCACGCTGGAGGCCCACCAGAAAGCGGCCGACTATACGGTTGAGAAGCACCGGCTTGGTTTGATTGAGAGCGTGCTTGACGTGATGCTGTTGCTTGCGTTGACCATCGGTGGCGGCATGTTTCTTATCCATCAATTCGCAGCCAGCTATTTCAGTGGGCCTTATGCACTGGGCCTCGCCATTTTCGCCGGGCTGTTGATCGTCTCATCGCTGGTCTCCACACCGTTCAACCTGATTCGCACTTTTGTCATCGAGCAAAAGTTCGGCTTCAACAAGATGACCCTGAAGCTTTACATCATCGACGCCATCAAGGGCTTGGCACTGGCTGCCGCCATCGGCGTCCCGCTCCTCCTGGTGACCTTCTGGCTAATGGAACAAATGGGGGTGCTGTGGTGGCTTTATGTATGGCTGGTGTGGCTGGTATTCAGCCTGGCGATGATCGTGATCTACCCGACCTACATCGCACCCATGTTCAACAAGTTTTTGCCCTTGGCCGATTTATCGCTCAAGGCACGCATTGAAACCTTGCTCACGCGCTGCGGCTTCACGTCCAGCGGCTTGTTTGTGATGGATGGCTCCAAGCGTTCCAGTCACGGAAACGCTTACTTCACGGGTTTGGGCAAGACCAAGCGCATCGTCTTTTTCGACACCCTCATCTCGCGCCTTTCGCCGCCTGAAATCGAAGCCGTGCTTGCGCATGAGCTGGGACATTTCAAGCGCAAACACATCACCAAAATGATCATCGGCCAATTTGTGCTGACCCTGATCATTCTGGCGCTGATGGGTTGGGTCATCGACAAGCCGTGGTTTTATGCAGGCCTTGGATTCCCGCTCGATGGCGCGGCACCGCATGTCGCAATTTCTCTGGCGCTGTTCTTCCTGGTGCTGCCCGTATTTACCTTCTGGCTCACACCTTTAAGCAGCCTGATCTCGCGCAAACACGAGTTCGAAGCCGACGCTTACGCGGCCGAGCAAACGCAGGCGGGCGACCTCATCACCGCACTCGTCAAGCTCTACCGCGACAATGCCTCCACCCTTACGCCAGACCCGCTGCATTCGGCTGTTTACGATTCACATCCGCCCGCTGCGATCCGGATTGCCCATTTGAAAGCGATGCAAACATGACTACTTTTCCTTCACAGAAATGCGCGAACAGTCGTATTGGAAATCCGTTCGGGCTGAGGCGTCTACCATGATCACATATTCCGCAATGCACTGCGCCCCGGGTGGCCAAGCCACGGCGCTTTCCGACGACGATGTTAAGGACAATCTGGGCGCACTGAATGGCTGGATACACATCGGCAACGAAATCCGCAAATCATTTACGTTCAAGAATTACTACGAGACGATGGCTTTCGTGAACGCCTCTGCATGGGTTTCGCACCATGAAGACCATCACCCCGACATGAGCGTGCACTACAACAAATGCGTGGTCGCCTACTCGACCCACGATGCAGGTGGCGTCACGCTGAATGACTTCATCTGCGCCGCGAAGCTTGACGCGTTGCTAAACCACTGATGCGCGCGCTCGTTACCGGCGACTTTGGTCGCGAATACCTGGCCGAACTTGAAGACGGCAAAACACTCGTATGCACGCGCAAAGGCAAGAAACAGGATGTCGCCTGCGGAGACTTTGTCGAAGTCAGCATGTCCAGCCCCGGGCACGCACGCATCGATGCGATCCATCCGCGCACCAATGTGCTGTTTCGCAAAGATGCATGGCGGGAGAAAACGCTGGCCGCCAATATCGATCAAGCGGTCATCATCGTGGCACCACGGCCAAGCTTCTCGGAGATGTTTTTGAACCTGTGCCTGGTCGCTTGCGAAGCCGCAGGCATCAAGCCCTTCATCATGCTTAACAAGAAAGACCTGCCGGAATTTGAAGAGGCGCGTAAAAGTCTGGCCTTTTTTGAAAAGATCGGCTATCCGGTCATGCCGATGTCGGCCAAGTTCGACGTGGAGCCACTGCGGCCGTACCTCGATGGCAAGACCACATTGCTGGTCGGCCAATCGGGCATGGGCAAATCGCGCACAGTGAATAACCTGGTGATGCGCGACGTGGCCAAGGAAGCCGATTTTTCCGAGGCGCTCGATTCGGGCAAGCACACCACCACCTACACCCGCATGTACCGGCTTGATGAGAAGACCGCCATCATGGACTCACCCGGTCTGCAATCCTTCGGCCTCATGCACCTGCCCGACGACGATATCGCCTACGCAATGCCTGACTTTCGGCCGTTCATCGGCACCTGCAAATTCAATGATTGCGCGCATATCGATGAGCCCGGATGCAACGTCATCAAAGCGGGCGAGCAGGGAAAAATCGCCGCGTCCAGGCTCACTTTTTATCAGGTGCTCGTTGAGCAGCAGCGCGAATTGCGGGTCGCGCATCCGGATTGGAAAACGTACGGGAAATGAAAAAATGTTTAAAGGCCTGCGAACCATCATCTACCCGTCAACCGACCTCGCCAAAGCGACCGCCTGGTACACCAGCGTGATCGGCCATGCACCCTACTTCAATGAACCGTATTACGTCGGCTTCAACGTCGGCGGGTTTGAATTGGGCTTGCTGCCGCCGGGCGACGAAGATGCCGGCGACAGCCCGATAACGTACTGGGGCGTTGACGATGCGCACGCCGAATTTGCGCGCGTGGTCGCACTGGGTGCGAAACCGCAAAGTGAAGTCAAGGATGTCGGCGACGGCATTCTGGTCGCCACCGTGGTGGACCCGTTTGGCAATGTCGTTGGGTTGATTCAGAATCCGCATTTCAAGATTGCGTAGATCGAGAGTGGTTGCGGCATGTTGTCAGCGGCTTTTGAAAAGAATGCGAATGTCTTTTACCGGCCAGGTGCGGTCATAGAAATTTCTGGGAAGCGGTCATTGAATAATGCCCAAAATATTTCGCCTGCCCCCTAATAACCAATCCTATGCAACCAGCTATCTCCAAGACTCACGCCGACGGAAGTCCATGTCTCGAAGGCTCTAGATCCGTGCCGAGAGGCTACAAGCCTTGCTGTGAAGTGTTTAACGGACATACGACATCGTGTGAATTTGATATTCGCTACGAGTGGTGACCGAAACAGAAGTCTTGGTTCACAATAATTGCGAAATCTGCGGGCGGCGGTGGTATAGAAATCGCCTATTGTCCCCATTGCGGCAAGAAACTCGTCCCTCGAAAGTTACGCGCCACGCCTGCTTTAGAGCGAATTTGACAAGCGTCGGCTATAACGGGTTTGGGTCGCCTGGCGCCGGTCACGATGATTCTCCATAGCGACTATTGCGCAATGATTGCCTCCTTACTATAATTCGCATTGTAAGGATTAACGGAGATTTGCCATGTCAAATGATGCAACGCTTACGAGCAAGGGCCAGACCACGATACCCAAAGAGATTCGGGAGCGCTTAGGCATGAAACCCGGAGATAAGATGACCTTTACTCTGATGCCGGATGCCACTGTGATCATGCGAGTCAAAAGTAAAAGTGTGACTGCGTTGGCAGGCGTGCTGCAAAAGAAGGGACGCAAAGCCGTGCCAGTTGAGCAATTATCTCGGTGATACTTGGTATCGACACCAATGTCCTCGTTCGCTACTTGGTTCGGGACGACGAACTTCAGTTCGAAAAGGCGCGCAGGCTGATCAAGCGTGAAATCGCGGCCGGACGTCAGGTGCTGGTGAGTCAGCTGGTAGTGCTAGAGACCGAGTGGGTTCTACGCAGTCGGTACAGCCTGTCAAAGACGGAGATTGTCTATGTTTTTTCCGGTTTGCTGGACGCAATGGATATCAAGATCGAAGACGAAGCGACGGTTGAGGAAGCAATTTATGTCTGGAAAGAAAGCAGCGCTGACTTTGCGGACTGTCTCATCGGCGCAAAGAACAGGCAGCTAGGATGTAAGGCCACCGCGACGTTCGACGAAAGGGCAGCAAAATTGCCAACCTTCGCGTTGGTCTGAATGGCAAACAATGACGCGCAGTTTAAGACGAAGGGGTAATCCGTTGGCGAAGCGCACAACAATTTAAGGGACGATAAAAGCCTTAGCTGGGCATAATGCGGCGATTGTTTGACCGTTTCGGCGATTGCCAATGCTCATCAGATTATTCCACTCGTTCAGCCTATCACTGTCCTTACATGTCGGCTTTGGAGCGAATTGGACCTGCAGCTGGAGCGTCCTCTTTGGGTCGAAACCGGACATCCATAGCTAGGCAACCAGCCCCATGATAAAACACAAGCACTGGCGCGGCTTTCTGACAGTTTTCGCTCCAAACGCCGCGCCAGTATTAGACTTTGTACTTTGCGAACTTGATTTGCGCTGCAAACTGCGGAAAAAGTATTACTTCACCGCCACCAGATCCGACGCACTCCACCCACCACCCAGCGCGCGCACCAACGCGACTGTCGCGCTAAGCCTGCGCCCGAGTAATCCCACCGAGGTACGCTCGTTCGACAACAGCGCGGTCTGTACCGTGACCACGCTCAGGTAGCTCACCGTCCCGGCTTTGTATTGATTGAGCGTCAGCGTCACCGATTCGCGCGCGGCCCTGACCGCTTCCGCCTGCACTTTGGCTTCCTGTTCCAGAATCCTGAGCGCGGCGACGTTGTCTTCTACATCCTGGAATGCTTCGAGCACCGTCTGGCGATAGGTTGCGACCGTTTGGTCGTACGAGGCGATGGCCTGATCAGTCAACGCGCCGCGCTTGCCGAAATCGAATATCGTTTCAGCCAGCGATGGCCCCAGCGACCAGGCGCGATTGGGCGCTGAAATCCAGTTGGAGAGCGTGGGGCTCGAGAAGCCGCCCGAACCGGAAAGACTAAGCGTTGGAAAATAGGCCGCTTTGGCCACACCGATCTGCGCGTTTGCCGCTGCCGCGCGGCGCTCAGCCGCAGCGATGTCGGGCCTGCGTTCGAGCAGCGTCGAGGGCAATCCCAACGGGAACACAGGCATCGCGACTTTCCAGTCGACTTTTGTACCAGCGTTGGATTCAACGTTAGTGACGGAAACACCCGTCGGGGCTTTACCGATCAGGACAGCGATGGCGTGTTCGAGTTGCGCGCGCTGTACGCCGAGATCAATCGACTGCGCTTGCGCGCTGAGCAACTGCGTCTCGGCCTGCACGATATCGACCTTGCCCGCCACGCCCACCGCATAGCGATTGCGGGTGAGCTCCAGCGATTTTTCAAACGCGACAATGGTGTCGGCAAAGAGCTGCTTTTGCGCATCGTTCACACGCAATTGAAAGTAGCTGGTCGCCAGCTCCGATTGCAACGACAACCGCGCGGCTTCCAGATCGGCAGCGCTTGCTTGCGCGCTCGCGTCGTTGGCCTCCACGGTACGGCGGATACGGCCCCAGACATCCAGCTCCCAGCCCGCGTTGAGGGTGAGACTATGGTTCGTGGCAACCGCGTTATCTCCCGCTGATCGCGCGGAAGCGCTACGGCTGCGGGTGGAACTGGCATTGGCAGAAACGGTCGGCAGATAGCTGGCGCGCGCGGACTGGGTCAGCGAGGTTGCCTGACGATAACGCGCCTCTGCGGACTTCAGACTTTGATTGGAGATATTGACCTGCTCGATCAGCGCATCGAGTTCACTGTCGCCAAAAATCTTCCACCACTTTCCGCGTGCCATTTCATCGCGCGGCTCGGCTATTTTCCAGTCGGCCGTTTCCTTGTAGGCGATCGGCGTTTCAACCGCTGGCCGCTTGTAATCAGGCCCGATGGCGCAGCCACCGAGCAGGGTCGCGCCAATGGCGGCGCATAAAATGTTGCTGCGTTTCATCAAGCCTCCAAAGCGACACGTCCGCGATTACGGGCGAATTTTGATTTACCCCACACGCGAAAACGGTCCAGATACAGGTACACAACCGGCGTCGTGTAAAGCGTAAGTAGCTGGCTCACGATCAATCCACCAACAATGGAAATGCCCAGCGGACGGCGCAACTCGGCACCATCGCCAACGCCAATTGCAAGCGGAACGGCGCCCAGCAAAGCCGCCATGGTCGTCATCATGATCGGCCGGAAGCGCAACATGCAGGCCTCAAAAATCGCATCTCGCGCGGACTTGCCTTCGTTGCGTTCGGCCAAAATCGCAAAGTCGATCATGAGAATCGCGTTCTTTTTGACGATACCGATCAGCAATATCACGCCGATTAACGCGATGATCGAGAACTCGCTTCCTGCCGCCAACAGCGCCAGCAGTGCGCCCACACCTGCCGACGGCAGCGTGGAAAGAATCGTGATCGGATGAATGTAGCTCTCATAGAGCACGCCCAACACGATATAGACCGTAATCAGTGCGGCCAGAATGAGCCAGGGCTGATTGTCCAGGCCTTGCTGAAACAAGCGTGCTGTCCCTTGTGAGGTGCCGGTAATGCTGGTCGGCACGGCAATACGCGACATGGTGTCGCGAATTTTCTCGATGCCCGTGGAGAGCGAAACGCCCTCTCGAAGATTGAACGAAATGGTTGATGCCGCGAACTGCCCTTGATGATTGACCGATAACGCAGCCGTGGTGGGCTCGTAACGCGAGAATGCCGATAACGGCACCTGCCCACGTATCGGTGAGAGCACGTAAATGCCATTGAGCGCCTCCGGACTCTGCCAGTATTCGGGCGCTACTTCCATCACCACGCGATATTGATTGCGCTCGGAATAAATTGTCGATACCTGTGCTTGCCCAAACGCCAGATACAAGGCGGTGTCGATCATGGCGGTGGTCACACCCATACGGGACGCCGTCTCGCGATCAATATTTAGTGTCATCTGCAGGCCGCGTACCTGCTGATCGCTGCTGACATCGGTGAGTTCCGGAACATCTTGCAAGGCATTCTGCAACAAAGGCGTCCACTTCCGCAGCTCGGTGACATCATCGCCCTGCAGCGTGAACTGGTAGCCAGCATTGGATTGCCTGCCACCGCCGCGAAAATCCTGTGCTGGCGTCAAAAACAAATTGGCGCCAGCCACCTTTGCGAGCTTGAGGCGCAGGCGCGCGGCAATGGCATCGGCCGACGCATCGCGTTCTTTTAGCGGCTTCAGAGACATGAACATCTGTCCACCGTTGCGCTGACCACCGCCCGTAAAGGCGACGACGTTTTCCACAGCAGGTTCGGTCATCACAATATCGACATACTCGGTGAGTTTGCTGCGCATGGCCTGGAATGAAATGCTCTGGTCAGCCTGAATGAAGCCCACGATACGTCCGGTGTCCTGCTGTGGCAAAAAACCCTTTGGCACGATGACATACAGATAAACATTCAGCCCGACGGCTGCAATTAATGTCAGGAAGACCAGGAATGGAAATCTAAGTGCCCAGGTCAGCGTTATTTCGTAGCCCTTGTTTACGCGACCAATCGCTGCATCGGTCCAGCGCGACAGGCGTCCCGGTTTTTTTTCCTCTCCGGGTTGTCGGGCACGCAGCAAGCGTGCGCACATCATGGGGGTGGTTGTCAGTGAGACGACGAGTGACACCATGATGGCAATCGACAGCGTCACCGCAAACTCGCGGAAAAAACGCCCGATGATTCCGCCCATGAGCAGAATGGGAATGAATACCGCGATCAGCGACAGGCTCATCGATACCACCGTGAAGCTCACCTCGCGCGCACCTTTGAGCGCGGCCTCAAAAGGCGCGACACCCTTCTCAAGATGGCGCGACACGTTTTCCAGCACCACGATGGCATCGTCGACGACGAAACCGGTCGCGATCGTCAATGCCATCAACGAAAGGTTGTCGAGGCTGTACCCGAACAAATACATAAACGAGAAAGTGCCAATCAACGATACCGGCACCGCAACCGCTGGAATCAGCGTCGCACGGACATTGCGCAGGAACATGAATACCACCATGATCACCAGTGCAACAGCGATTGCCATTGTGCGGCCGGCTTCACGCAAGCTGCCGCGAATCGTGGTGGTGCGTTCCAGCACGACATTGAGATTGACCGATGCCGGAATCGAGGCGCGTAACTCCGGGACCAACGCCACCACGCGATCAACGGTTTCGATGATGTTGGCATTTGGCTGCGTGTTGACCAGCAACACCACAGATGGCTTGCCGTTGGTAAAGCCGGCATTGCGCAGATCCTGCACCGAGTCCACCACTTCGCCAACATCGGACAATCGAACGGCGGCACCGTTGCGATAGGCGACAATCACAGGCAGATAATCAGCCGCCTTCCTGGCCTGATCATTGGCGTAAATCTGCCAGCTTTTCTCGCCATCCTCCACGATTCCCTTCGGGCGGTTGGCGTTATTGGCGGTAATCGCGTTGCGTACTTCCGTGAAGCTGATGGCGTACTTGTTGAGCGTGTTGGGGTTAAGCTCAACGCGCACGGCGGGCAAGGAGCTGCCACCGACAGTGACTTGACCAACGCCCGCGATCTGAGAGATTTTCTGCGCGACAACTGTGGAGGCAACATCGTAAATTTGGCCCTGCGTTAACGTATCCGATGTCATCGCGAGGATGATCGACGGCGCATCTGCAGGATTTACCTTTCGGTAGGTAGGATTGTTTGGCAGACTCGATGGCAACTCCCTGCGCGCGGCCTGAATCGCGGCTTGCACTTCGCGTGCCGCACCGTCAACGCTGCGGTTGAGATCGAATTGCAGCGTGATGCGCGTGTTCCCAAGCGAAGATTGCGAGGTGATCTCATTCACCCCGGCAATGCGGCCCAGCGCGCGCTCCAGCGGTGTTGCCACCGTGGCCGCCATTACTTCAGGGCTGGCACCGGGGAGCGAGGCCGATAC
>JAJAYN010000106.1 GCA_026786225.1 Burkholderiales bacterium
CCACGAACGCTTCGGGATCAAACGCCTTGTCGCCTTCTGCATCAGCCAGTCCGTCCGCCTTTACCGCAGCGAAATCAAACAGGTTTCTATCCAGCAAATGTGAGGGCGCGACGTTCTGGATCGAACGGAAAATACTCTCGACGCGACCTGGAAATTTTTTGTCCCAGTCGCGCAGCATGAGTTTCACCTGCTGACGTTGCAGATTGTCCTGCGAGCCGCATAAATCGCAGGGAATGATCGGAAACTGCATGTAGTCCGCATACGCTTCCAGATCGGCTTCCTCCACATACGCAAGCGGACGAATGACGATGTGTTTGCCGTCATCGGAAACCAGTTTGGGCGGCATCGATTTCAGCTTGCCGCCGAAGAACATGTTCAGAAACAGCGTGTTGATGATGTCATCGCGATGATGTCCCAGCGCAATCTTGGTCGCACCGATTTCCGAAGCGACGCGGTAAATTACGCCTCGCCGTAGCCGCGAGCATAGCGAACACATCGTCTTGCCTTCGGGGATCACGCGCTTGACGGTGGAATACGTGTCCTGCTCTTCAATCCGGAAGGGCACGCCCAGGCCCTGCAAATATTCGGGAAGAATGTGTGCCGGATAGCCGGGATGCTTCTGGTCTAAATTAAATGCGAACAGCTCGAACGGCACGGGCGATTTTTCGCGCAACTTCATCAGCACGTCGAGCATGCCATAGCTGTCCTTGCCGCCCGACAGACACACCATCACCTTGTCGCCCGCCTCGATCATGTTGAAATCGGCGATCGCCTGCCCAGTCAACCTGCGCAGGCGTTTGGTGAGTTTGTTCGCCTCGAATTGCTGCTTTTGACTGAGGGCGGGGTCGGGCGTAGGTGTTGCGATAGTGCTCATTTGCCGATTTTACCGTTTCCCACCACCGTATAGCGGCGATTTATGAAACGCTATATCTGGAGCGGCTTGCAGGCTGAAAAGACGCGTAAGTCCGCGCCCACATTAGAGTTTGCTTTTTTGTTTTGTCGGAGACCGTTGGAGTATTTGACAACACTTGGCTGTGTTGTTATCTTCTCCAACATGAAGGCGGTACAGTTGGTGCAAACAAGAATCGTCTACTCGGCAACGGCGTTTGCGGAGCTGGTGCTGTGGCGTGTACCGAAGCCATCCGGCGGATCGATTCATGCTTTCAAATACCGGCTGGCTTATGTAGTCGATGGTGTTTGCGTTCTGCGCTATGACAACGAACTGGGCAAAGGAGATCATCGTCATGAGGGTGCGAGCGAACAGCCCTACCCGTTCACCACACCGGACCAGCTGTTAGCCGATTTTCAAATGGATATTGCGAGGTGGAACGATGAAAACCGTCATTCTTGAAGTACGCGCCCCCGGCGAAGCCATGGCTGGATTTTCACAGGCTTGGAAGTCCGGCAAGCCAGAAAAAGCCGCGCGAATCAGCTTCGCCACACCAGAATTACTGTGGCAGGTACTTTCTGCAAAGCGTTGGGAATTGCTCAAGGTTTTATGCGGCGCAGGCCCGATCTCGATCCGTGAAGCCGCGCGTCGGGTCGGTCGCGACGTAAAAGCCGTTCACGGCGATGTCACGGCATTGTTGAACGCGGGCGTGCTTGATCGCGCGGACGGTGGCGGCATCGTGTTTCCGTTTGAGGCGGTGAAGGTGGCGTTTTTGCTGGAGGCGGCATAGTCCGGGGCGAAATTGGATGTACGGCCAGAGCAGCATTGCGCTTCGTCATTTCCGGAGCAATTTCAGCGATGTGTCGAAACCAGTCTTCACGCTGTCATGCAGGGTGCGCATTCGACAAAATGCGCATGCGCGTGAGCCCACGGACGATTTCCTGTTGCGCTGCCATGACGCCGCCAGCGCGATTTTCGACAATGCGGCCACCCACTTCTTATTCGCGCATCAGACGGCCAGAAATATCAATAGTTTGCGACGCCGTTGGTTGCGCGTGCCGGAAATGTGTCGATCCTGCGTTTTCGACACGTTCCCGACGAAATGCGAATGTCCTGAAAACAAATGGTATTCGACAGATAACAGCTAGCGCTCGGAAAAAAATACGCAATTGTTCTAGCCGTTTACATATCACTGACGATCTGTGGCGCAGCCGCCGGCGATTCGCGAGAGGGTACGCATTACAGCGAAAGTCCGCGCCCGCCATCCACTGCCAAAATCTGCCCGCTGACATAAGGGGCATCGAGCATCAGATATTTCACCGCACTGGCAATATCGGCTGGCGCACCGACGCGTTGCAGCGGTGTTTGCGCGACGATGCGCTGGCGCTCGGTTTCAGGGTAATCGTTGCTGCCGCTGACGGTATCGGGCCAGAGAATGGCACCGGGCGAAACACCATTCACACGAATTTCCGGGCCGAGTTCCAACGCCAGCGAGCGCGTGAGGCCCGCCAATCCCGCTTTGGCGACGGTGTAGACAACGAAATCTTTCAGCGGGCGCTCGGCGTGGATATCGACGATGTTGACGATGCTGCCGCGCGTTTTTCGCAGATACGGCACCGCCGCTTGCGATAGAAACAACGGCGCCTTCAGGTTGGCATCGATCAGCTCATTCCAGTGATCTTCAACGATGCTGCCGATGGGTGTCGCGTAAAACGCGGAGGCATTATTGACCAGACCGTCGAGGCGACCAAAAGCAGACGCCGCCTGATCGATCAAGCCTTTCAACGCGTTGTAGGCGAGGAGATCGCCCTGCAGAATCGAGGCCGACCGGGTGCGCTGCGTGTTCAATTCCAGCACCAACGCGTCAGCATCCTTGCGCGAGTGATTGCAATGCACGATCACGTTGGCACCGGCCGCGTGCAGTGCGCTGGTGATGGCCGCGCCGACGCGTCTGGCAGCGCCGGTAATCAGAATCGCGGGTGGGGAGTTGTTTTCGCTCATGGGATAATCTTACATTCAAATTTGCGTTGTCCCATGCGATCACCTTTGCCGCGCGATCAATCGAATCAGTTGCCCGAGCCAACCGGCGAAGCGCTCAGCCATACGCAGACCTGCGCGGCGATGCTCAGGGACAAGATCGCCAAGGCAAATGGATGGCTATCCTTCGCGCGCTTCATGGAGCTTGCCCTTTACGCGCCCGGCCTGGGTTATTACACAGCGGGGGCGCGCAAATTCGGTGCCGACGGCGATTTCGTCACCGCGCCGGAAATTTCCTCGCTATTTGGCCAGTGTCTCGCGCAGAGCATCAGCGAAGTGCTGCAGGAGACCGGCGGGGACGTTCTGGAACTCGGACCTGGCTCGGGAAAACTGGCAATCGACGTGCTGTTGGCGCTGGAGCAGCTTGGCACGTTGCCGGAAAAATACTATCTGCTGGAAGTCAGCGCCGACTTGCGTGAGCGGCAGCAGCAGGCAATTGCTGGCTTGCCTGCGCATCTGGCAGAACGCGCAGTCTGGCTAACCCAACTTCCACAGGATTTTGTCGGTGTGGTTATTGCGAACGAAGTGCTCGATGTCATTCCTGTGCACCTCGTCACATTTTCATCCGGTTGGATATTCGAACGCGGCGTTGCCGTAAAAGATGGTGCTTTTGTTTGGCAGGACGTGCCAGCGATACCAGCGGAACTGACCGCGCCGGTGGCGCATATCCAGCGCGAATATTTGCATCACGCACCGCCGGATGGCTATCTCACCGAGGTGGCACCGTCAGTAAGTGGGCTGATCAACAGTCTCGCCCACGCGATGAAGCGCGGCGCACTGATGTTCATCGACTACGGCTTTCGCGGTGCCGAGTTCTACCATCCCAGCCGCATCACCGGCACCCTGATGTGCCACTACCGACACTTTGCACATACCGACCCATTCCGCTTTCCGGGCCTGCAGGACATCACCGCGCACGTTGATTTCAGCGCGGTTGCCGACGCCGGAATCGCCGCTGAGCTGGAGTTGCTGGGCTACACCACACAGGCCAACTTCCTGCTGGCGAGCGGGTTGACCGAGCGCCTGGCGCGCGTTGATCCCAGTGCCGCTGCTGATTATTTGAAGCTGACCAACCAGGTACAACGTCTGGTTTCACCTGCAGAAATGGGCGAATTCTTCAAAGTGATCGGGTTTGCGAAAGATCTGGCGTCGCCCATTGCTGCATTTCAAACGGCGCGCCAATTACCGCTGTAGTGATCGCGGTATCCTGCATTGCCGACGTTCGCGTTACACTCACGTTGATGGCCTTTTCGGGTACATCCGGGCCAGTAAACTGAAGCCAAGAATTCAGGGAGAGTACTAACATGCCGCAAACAATTGGAGTGCCACGCGAGATATTCGCTGGCGAGAAGCGCGTCGCGACCGTCCCCGACGTTGTCGAAAAACTGATCAAGCTGGGATTCGCGGTGCAGGTGGAATCCGGTGCCGGTGAGGCCGCCAACGTAAGCGACGACGACTATCGCAAGTCTGGTGCCGGCATCGCCACGAGTGTCCACGATCTGTGGGCGAGCTCAGACATCGTCTTCAAGGTGCGTGCGCCGTCGATGGATGAGGTGGCGCTGATGAAGGAAGGCCAGGCGCTGATTTCCTTCATCTGGCCGGCACAGAACCCGGAATTGATGAAGGCCATGTCTGAGCGAAAAGTCACGGTACTGGCGATCGATTGTCTGCCGCGCACGCTGTCCCGCGCCCAGAAGATGGACGCGCTCACGTCGATGGCTGGCGTCACCGGGTATCGCGCCGTCATCGAGGCAGCCAACGCCTTTGGCCGCTTTTTCAGCGGGCAGATCACCGCGGCGGGCAAGGTGCCGCCGGCGAAGGTGTTTATTGCCGGGGCCGGCGTTGCGGG
>JAJAYN010000107.1 GCA_026786225.1 Burkholderiales bacterium
ATACCGTGGTTTTGAAATCGAACAGTCCCAATCCGGTAAGCCCGACCAGCACCATCTTGCCTTCAATTTTTTCACGGGGAATGTCGCCCTTCATCACATCGATTGCCGAGATGAAACGGTTGTCATTGTGTCGGGAGTGGCGCAGCCATATCGAGCCGTTATCCTGTGCGGGGAAGGCCAGCTCTGCGAGTTTCACCTCCAGCACGCCGCCGTCAAGATCCGTGATCGATACCCCGCCGCCTGAAGCGACGCGGAGCATTTCCATGCTTAACGACAACGCGATCGCATCGTCGATGCCACCCGCCTTACCAATGCGGGCAAATAGCGAGGCACGACGGACGATGCCGTCTTCCGCGTCTTCTGAAATAAAGCCGCGCCCAGCCGCGGCCTGATCGAGTTCGGGCAGGCTGAGCAGGAGATTATTGATGCGCTTGAATGGCAACGCTGCTGTTGCTTTCACCCGCACCGGCGCGACCCTTGGCATCAATCCGGCCTCTGGTTTTGGATCCGGTAGTGCCGCCATCGCCAATACGGTGTTGCCCTCTCTCAATGCGCGCGCGAACAATTGATCGTCGCTCGGCTGGGCCCTTAATTTTTCGACAAACTCGGGAGACAAGCCGGGAATCATGCTGGCAAAAGCGCCGACGTTGTAGCGGTCCTGCTCGGCGAAGAGGACGTCGAAGCCGATGACGGCAGGCCTGGCTGTTGCGATCTGGTCGACCAATTTCGCCACGCGCGCGCGCGGCCAGGGCCATTGCCCAATCGCCTTCAGACTTTTTTCATCGATCGCGACGATGACGACCGGCTCGTTCACAGGCTCAAACGGGAATAGCCGCTGATAGGCGTCAAATATGGCATAGCGCAGCGACAGGACCACCTGTGGCTGCAAGGTGAACATCACCACGAAGCCCGCCAGCACGACCGCCGCACCGAGGCGGAAACGATTGAGCGTGCTGCGATAGACGCTGGCATTGCTGCGATAGACGCTGGCCGTGCTCAGAGTTCGATCTCCATGCCATCAAAGGACGACGACACCTTGAGCATCGGCCCTTCGCGCGTGAGTTCTTCAAACCGGCGGGTCTCGTTTAAAAGGCGCTCAAGCGTCGCATCGCTGTTTGCCGGTTCGTGATGGAAAAGTACCAAGTGTTTGGCGAGCGCCATCTGGCAAAGCTCGACACCGACGATGTTGCTGGAGTGCCCCCAGTCGGCTTTAACCGAAATCGCATCTGCCAGCGCATACATGGCATCGAATATGACCATATCGGCTTCACGGAAAAAATCGGCGAAGCGTTTGGCTTCATCGCTATTCTCCAGCTTGTGCTCGGAATCGGTTGAATAGACGATGGACTTGCCGTTAACGTTGAAGCGGTACCCGTATGAGTCCCCCGAGTGAAGTTGCAGGCCAGGGGTAACGCTTAGTCCACCCACCACTTGCGTTTTCCCCGGTGTGAGCTGGATGAATTCCATGCTGGCTGCCATCTGATCGAATTCGACCGGAAAGCAGGGCGGTGCCTGCTGCAGGCGAAAGGCGTGCTCCAGTACATCGTGGCAGCCGTGAATGCGGATCCTGGTACCGGGCACATAGGCCGGACCAAAGAACGGGAATCCCATGATGTGATCCCAGTGCACGTGCGAAACAAAAATATTGACTGTCGCAGGACGGCCCTGCTGGCGGGCCAGCAGATGGGCGCCAAACGGGCGCGCGCCGCTGCCCATATCGCACACGTAGTATTCGTCGCCGCCCAAATCGAGCTCAACACAGGGGGTGTGCCCGCCATAAGTGTTCTTGACGGCGAAACCGAGTTCGTCGCGCGCAAACGCACTGGCCTCCTCGGAGGACGCGAAACTGCGGCCCGAAGCCTTGAGCAGCGCTTGCACGATTTTGTCGCGAATATCGTCAGATGTGAGCGCGACCGGGATGGAGCCGCGCGTGCCCCAGAATCGAACAATCATGATTTAGTCCCCGTCTTCGCGATGGCCATTCAGGCTATTTTTTTTGATCGGACGCATCTGTCGCCACGCCAGCTTTGGCAGCGGCAACGGTCTCAAACACGTTCAGCAACATATCAAATCGGCTGATCTGGAAAATCTCGGCGACCATCGGCTGCAACGCGGCGACGACGATGCGGCCGTTGAATGTCTTGGCCTGTTTGACCGCGAGCATGAAGCACCTCAATCCTGCGCTGGAAACATACTCCAGTTGCGAAAGATCAAGCACGATCGCCAGGTGATCTCGAGCCGCGGTGTCCAGATGCGGCGTCAGTTCATCTCGAAATGCATCGCAATTGTCCTGGTCCAGGCGGCCCTTGAGGCCGACAATCAATGCGTTACCGTCAAGCGCCGAAACGAGGGACATGATTGCTCGCTATATTTTGGTGATGGTGGTTTTGATGTCTGCAAGAATATCAGAACGTCGTCTAACCCGATGCCGGTTGCAAAAGTCTATTCGGGCTCGATCTCCAGCGCGACCAGAAAGCGCGAGACCATATTGTAGGAAGCGATGACACCGACAATTTCTGCGACCTCACGATCCGGCAGATGCGTTCGCAGTGCGATCATGGTGGCGGGGCGCACGGCAATGTCGCGGGACATTTCGGCCGTCAGCTTCAGCACCAGCCGTTCAAGCTCATTAAAGTCAATAGTATTTCTATCTGCGGTATTGATATCCATGAGCGCATCGAGCTGCGCTGTTGTTCCCCCCGCCGCCAGCAATTCAGGCGCGTGCTGAATCCATTCGTAGTCCGCGTGATTTAACTTCGCTACCGCGCAGATAGCCAGTTCACGCAGCAGCGGCGAGACGGCCAGATCCCTGCGGATCGCGCCCAGGAATGTATTCCAGCCGCGCGCAATCGGTGGGCTGTGCAGCAGCATGCGGTCGAGATTGAGCAAGTTGCCGTTGGTTCGGCGCGCGCGGATGGCGGCGACCAGATCGGCGGGCACGCGTTCGGCCGCGATGTCGGCGTCGGTAATGTAGGGAATCGTGGGCATGTATTGCCTATGTAGAACAAGTCTGCATGCGGCTCCCGGGCCAAAAGTGCCTGAAGAAGCCCGTCAATGCTGGTGTTTTGTTGAGAAAAATAGCGTCAGGCAAATGTAGCATGCGCAGTTGAATTAACGCTCCAGAGGAACAATTTAATGCGGGGCCACCAGCATAAATCGTTTCTGCAGATGCGGGCGCAGCGTCTGCGATAATGTCCTTCTCCAAAGTCAAAATTTCCCATGAACAGCACCCCAATCAGTATCGCCCACGCCACATTGCTGGCGCCGTACGGCCTCAATGAATCCGCCATCGAGTCGGTATTCAGCGAAATCCTGACCCACGACGCCGACTACGCCGATCTCTATTTCCAGTATTCCCGTTCGGAAGGCTGGAGTCTTGAAGAAGGCCACGTCAAATCGGGTAGCTTCAATATCGACCAGGGCGTAGGCGTGCGCGTGGTATCGGGCGAGAAAACCGCGTTTGCGTATTCGGACGATATCAGCCATGCGGCGTTGTCTTCCGCCGCGGCGGCGACGCGCAGCATTGCCCGCGCCGGCGGCAATGCAAAAGCCGCAAAGTCGCAATCGAAATCCGGACGTGCGCTTTATACACCGACCGATCCCGTGTCCTCGTTTGAGGATGCCGACAAGGTACGCATCCTCGAGCGCCTCGAGCAATTCGCCCGCAATATCGATCCCCGCGTGAAGGAAGTAATGGGCCGACTTTCGGGTGAATACGATGTGGTGATGGTGGCACGAAGCGACGGCGTGATGGCAGCTGACGTCAGGCCGCTGGTACATATCGGTCTTACCGTGATTGCCGAGCAAAATGGA
>JAJAYN010000108.1 GCA_026786225.1 Burkholderiales bacterium
GAAAAATGACATAGACCGTCCAACCCAAGGTAAAAAAGAGTTGGACGAACGCGATGGGCCAGTGCATGACGGTTCAACAATCGGCAAAGGGAATGCGCGATGGTGGCATAACTCGACCTCACGTGGGCACCAGAGATGGAACGCGTCCAAGGAAAAACGCAAAAAAAGCGAAACACCAGCACCGGCGGACTTCCCGGGGCATTATTGTCCGGGGAACCGCCCCAGTACTTGACTTACGACTTCAATGCGGCGAATTCAATGCGCGCAGCTGAGCCGCGAAACGGATGCCTCACCACTACCGTCTCTTCACGATCCGGCCCGGTGGAAACCAGATCGATCGGCGTCCCAACGAGTGACTCAATACGCTTCAAATAAACCTGCGCACTTTTGGGTAGGCCATCCCAGCTTTTCACGCCGTAAGTGCTTTCGCCCCAGCCCTCGTGGTCTTCAAAAATAGGCTCGCAATGGGTGATGCTGTCGGCGCCGTACGGAAGGATATCGGTCACACGACCATCGATCTTGTAGCCGGTGCAGATTCGCAATGTGTCCAGTCCATCGAGCACATCGAGTTTAGTGATGCACAATCCCGATAGTCCGTTGATCTGGGCGGCGCGCTTCAACGCGGCCGCGTCAAACCAGCCGCAGCGACGCGGACGACCCGTGACCGAGCCGAATTCGTTGCCGCGTTTGCGCAGGCGTTCACCGATGTCATTTTCAAGTTCGGTCGGAAAGGGACCCGAGCCGACCCGCGTGGCGTAAGCCTTGGTAATGCCCAAAACGTAATTCAGCGCCTGTGGCCCCACGCCAGCGCCTGCCGAAGCTTGTCCGGCCAGGCAATTGCTCGATGTCACATAGGGATAGGTGCCGTGGTCGACGTCGAGTAACGCCGCTTGCGCACCTTCGAACAACAGGCTCTTGCCCTCCCCCATCAGGCGATTCAAATCCGCGGACACATCGGCAATCATGGGCTTCAGGCGCTCGCCCATTTTCAGGGTGGCATCGAAAACGGAATCGACTGAAACCGTATTCGCTTTCAAATAATTTTTCAGAACGAAGTTGTGGTAATCGAGTACCTCGACTAACTTCTCCTTGAAGCGATCAGGAAAATAGATGTCGTGCAATCGAATGGCGCGACGCGCCACTTTGTCTTCATAGCAGGGGCCAATGCCACGCCCCGTGGTGCCGAGTTTTTCCACGCCGAGTGCGAGCTCGCGTGCCTGGTCGATGGCAACGTGATACGGCAATATCAGCGGGCAAGCCTCAGAAATGCGCAATCTGCTCATCGCATCGACGCCGGCAACGGCGAGTTCATCAATTTCCTGAAGCAGCGCCGACGGCGACAGAACGACGCCGTTGCCAATGTAACAGGTGACTTGCGGATGCAGAATGCCGGAGGGAATCAACCGCAAGATGGTTTTCTTGCCATTGACGACCAGCGTATGGCCGGCATTGTGGCCACCCTGGAAGCGTACGACTGCTGCCACTTCATCGGTCAGCCAATCGACGATCTTGCCCTTGCCTTCATCGCCCCACTGGGTACCGATGACGACGACGTTTCTTGCCATGTTCATTCCTTGCGTGTTTTTAAGTGAAGGGGACAGTCGTCCAGCGACCGTTGACGAGGCTGAGCTTGCGATCACAGCCGAGCTCATGAAGGTGCGCCTCATGACCGGAAAGTGCGGCGATGACGGTTTCGCCAGACGCGCGCAAGCGGGTGATTTCAGCTTTTGCAGCGGCATCTGCCTGCTGCGGGGCGAGTATGGCGCCGCGAATGGGTTCATCGGCCACCAGCGGCAACAGTGCTTTCAAATCCATGCTGAATCCGGTTGCCGGACGAGCCCGGCCAAACGCTTTACCGACCTCGTCATAGCGCCCGCCGCGCGCTATTGCGTCGGGTACGCCACGCGCAAAGGCAGCAAAGGTAATGCCGCTCTCGTAGTTGAAACCGCCAAGTTCGCCCAGATCAACGCTGACCTTGATTCCCTGTTGGGAAAAATGCTCCGCAATGGCGACCAGTTGCGAAAGTGCTTCGACGATATTTCTGTTCTTTGGGAGACAATCAGCCGCGCGCATCAGCACCGACGCATCGCCATATAACGTTGGCAACGCGGCAATAGCGCTGTAAGCCTTGCCCAACGTCGTCTCCAGTGCCTTGAGCGCAGCAACATCTTTTACTTCGGTGGCAATAAATGCCTGCTCTGCAATGTCGGGCGATACCCCTGCACTGGCAATGAGGGAACGGAAAATCGCAGGGTGGCCGATATCCAGTTGCACGTCGACGACGCCGAGTGCGTGCAAAACATCGACCATCAACTGCTGGATTTCGATATCGGCTTCCAGTCCTGCGTGGCCATACATTTCGGCACCCGCCTGAAATGGCTGGCGGCTTTTACCCAGGCCGGAAGGCAGGGTATGCAGCACACTACCGGCGTAGCAAAGCCTGGTTACCCCCTGTCGATTGAGTAAATGTGCGTCGATACGCGCGACCTGCGGCGTGGTGTCGGCGCGAATTCCCATGGTGCGACCTGATAACTGATCAACCAGTTTGAAGGTCGCAAGATCCATATCATGCCCGGTACCGGAGAGCAGCGATTCGACATATTCCAGTAGCGGCGGCATGACCAGTTCAAAGCCATGACTGGCGAACAGATCCAATGCCGCGCGACGCAGGCGTTCGAGCTTCTTCGCGTCGGCCGGCAGGAGGTCTTCAATATTTTCCGGAAGCGTCCAGGCTCTCAAGTCAGGTCACCATAAACAATAAAGCCAGTCCAATCGCGATAGACGCGAGGCCGACAAAACGTAATTGCCCGTCGCTCAACTCAATGACGCGGCGAAAGGTCTTACGCCAAGTCTTCGGCGCAAGGAATGGCAACGCCCCCTCAAAAACGAGCATCAGGGCAAGGCCGGCAAGCAGAATGTCTTTCACGGAAGCTTGTGTGTCGGAAGAATTTAGAAGCGCCGAAATTTATTTAGCAGACGGCAGACGCAAAAACGGCGCTGGTGAACATTTCACCAGCGCCGTTGAAGAATTATACGCGCGTTGCCGGATAGCTACCGGAAGGTCCTACTTGCCACCTTTATTCGGATTCTTCAGATATTTGAAGAAATCCGAACTGGGCTCCAGCACCATCACATCGCTCTTGTTGCGGAAGCTGTTGCGATACGCCTCCATGCTGCGATAGAACGAGTAGAACTCCGGATTCTTGGTGAACGCCTGCGCGTAGATACGCGCTGCACCGGCATCGCCTTCACCCTTTATTTTCTGCGCGTCGCGATAGGCTTCAGCGAGAATGATTTCGCGTTGACGATCAGCGTCAGCCCGGATCTTTTCGCTTTCAGCTGCACCCTTTGAACTGAGCTCGTTGGCAACACGCTTACGTTCCGAATCCATGCGCTCGTAGACCTTTGCATTGATTTCTTTGGCGAGGTCAACCCGCTTCAGTCGCACGTCCAGAACCTCAATGCCGATGCTACGCGCATCAGCGTCCGACTTGGCACGCAGGTCTTCCATGATTTTGCCGCGTTCGCCGGAAATGACATCAGCCAGCGTCCGCTTGCTGAACTCCTCACGGAGATCATTGTTAACCGACTGCCCAAGACGAATCTCCGCTTTGGCAATATCGCCACCGGTGGAAACGTAGAATTGTTTGACATCGACAATCCGATACTTGATGTACGAATCGACCATGACGTTGTTTTTTTCCATCGTCTGGATGCGTTCTGCATCCTTGGTGTCCAAGGTCTGAATACGGGTGTCGTAGAGTCGGACGTTATCAAGCATCGGCACCCTGAAATAGAGACCAGGCTCCTTCTGGATGGCAACGACCTCACCCAAACGGAATTTGATGGCTGCCTGCCGTTGATCCACTGTGTACGCCGAGAACATCATCGTAAGCACGATCAGGACGGCAACGGCGGCAATGGCGGAGAAGTTTTTTTGCATGATATTTCTCCTTATCTATCGCGCGCGCGAATCGCGCAAACGGTTGGCTTCAGTAACAATTGGCGGCGAGTCGACGGTCGCTCGGGGGGGCGGAGAGCTCTCAACCATGGCATTGGACGGCGTTTGCTGCACTGCCTGCATTAGTTTGTCGAGCGGCAAGTACAACAGGCTGTTGCCGCCTTTTTGATCGACGACAACCTTGGTCGTGCTCTGCATCACTTGCTGCATCATGTCCAAGTATAGGCGTTCGCGCGTGACGCCGGGTGCCTTATCGTATTCGCTCAATACCTGTATGAAGCGCGATGCATCACCTTGCGCACTGGCGATGACGCGTTGTTTGTGACCATTGGCTTCTTCCAACAAGCGCGCAGCGGCACCGCTCGCCCGGGGCAGGATGTCGTTGGCGTAAGCCTGACCTTCGTTCTTGAGGCGTTCGCGCTCCTGGTTGGCGCGCAGTACATCATCAAAACTTTTCTGCACCTGTTCGGGTGGCTGCGCATTTTGCAGGTTCACGATGGAAATGAGAATGCCGGTCTGATACCGGTCAAGGATTTGTTGCATGAGCACACGTGCCCGTGCAGCGATGTCTCCGCGCCCCTCATAGAGCACAAAATCCATTTTGCTTTTGCCGACAATTTCACGCATAGCCGTCTCGCCAACCTGTCGCACTGCCTCGGCCGGATCCTTGTTATTAAACAGGAATTCTTCCGGGCTCTTCAGCGTGTACTGAACGGCAAACTGCAAATCGACAATGTTTTGATCCTCCGTCAGCATCAGTGCTTCTTCGGGTACTTTTGTCTTCTGGTTATTGCGATGACCGATTTCGATCGCCTCAACGCGTGCAACGTTGACGATTTCATGGGTTTCAATCGGATAAGGCCAGCGCCACTGCAATCCCGCCTGCTTGGTTTGCGAATACTTGCCGAGGCGCAACTCGACACCGCGCGTACCCTCTTGCACGATGTAAAAGCCACTGGCCAGCCAGAATGCAATGGCGAGTCCAAGGCCGAGCACAAAAACACCGCCCATCATGGCGCCGCTAGGTGCGCCAGGTCCACCGGTACTGCCGCCATCGCCCCCCGAATTGCCCGTCTTTTGTCCAAAAATGCCATCGAGCTTTTGTTTGAATTTGCGCAGAATTTCGTCAAGATCCGGCGGTCCATCGTTTTTGCCGCCGCGCTTGCCCCACTGTGGATCGTTCATCGACATTTCGGTGGCATCGTGCGCAGGACGTAGTGGCACGGATTCAAGCTTGGGATTGCCGCTCCCCTTTCGCTCGAGCCAGTAACGCAGCCGATAAACCGGGAGCGCCAAAAGTGCGGCTGCACCGGCTAACGGTGCAATGAAATCTGTTCGACCAAAAAAACGCATGCAATCTGCTCCGGATAAATGTGGGTGCCGCTTTATTGCGCCAGAACTAACTCTGCGGGCGCGCTTTTTGTAGTAAGTTCTTCCTGAATGCCGCGGTATTCTTGAGCGGTAGTCGCGCAAGTCTTGCGCGTCAGATTTTCCAGGCCATACTCCTTGATCGTTTCGCGCAAATCTGCGATGCCGATACCCTGCAATGCACTGACGCGACACTCGCGAATTTTACCACTTTCGTCCCGCAAGACTGCCCCCAGCGGGGGATCTTCGAGCTGGTCAATCTTGTTGTGCACGATGACCTGGGCAATGCTGTCGGCACCGATTTCGGCGAGCACCAAATTCACGTCCTTGATCTGCTGTTCGCGCATCGGATTTGCGGCGTCCACAACGTGCAGCAGCAAGTCAGCTTCCATCGCCTCCGTCAGGGTCGCGTGAAATGCCGCCACCAGACCGTGGGGCAAGTCACGGATAAAGCCGACCGTATCGGACATGGCTACATGGATTCCGGGCTCGATATAAAGCTTCCGGGTGGTCGTGTCGAGCGTCGCAAACAGTTTGTCCGCTACGTAGGTTTCCGAGCGCGTCATACGATTAAATAATGTGGATTTTCCCGCGTTGGTATAGCCGACAATCGAAACGTTGAATACCCCTGCGCGTTTGCGGCCTGCCCGCTGGGTGACGCGTTGCCTTCCGAGTTTCTGTAATTTTTCCTTCAGCCGCTTGATGCGATCACCGATGAGCCGTCGGTCCATTTCCAACTGGGTTTCGCCGGGTCCACCGCGCACGCCGATACCACCGCGCTGTCGTTCCAGGTGGGTCCATCCGCGAATCAATCGCGTCATCAGGTGCTGCATCTGTGCCAATTCAACCTGTAGCTTGCCCTCAGCACTGCGCGCACGTTGCGCGAAGATAGCGAGAATAAGGTCGGTGCGATCGATGACGTGCACCCCGACAATTTTCTCGATATTGCGAATCTGTATAGGCGAAAGCTGATGATTGAAAAACACCAGATTCGCTTCATGCTCTGCCACGCATGCCGCGACCTCGTCGATTTTCCCGCTACCGGCAAAGGTCCCCGCATCCGGTTTGGCTCGCTTGCCAATAACAGTCTGCGCGACCGTCGCGCCGGCACTGGTTACCAGCTCCACGGCTTCCGCCATTCGCTCAACAAACAACGCATCATGGAAATCAACGCCGACGACTACCGCCTGCGTGCGGCCGGGCGACTTGGGGGGCATCGATTTTTCCGTGGAGCCTGGTTTCATTTAGCGAATGTATTTTACAAGGCACAGGAACACAACTCCCGCTAGCATGGACATTGGGGCAACTATCAGAAAATCAAACTTGCACGTATCCCGAACGGGATCCGCGGATTGCGCCAGCGACAGCAATCAGCCTTCGCTAGGCGCTTCAAACGGGACCGTTACTGCGCGCGCAGGCACTACAGTGGAAATGGCGTGCTTGTAGACCATTTGCGTGACTGTATTCTTGAGCAGCACCACATATTGATCGAACGATTCGATCTGGCCCTGAAGCTTTATGCCGTTGACGAGATAAATTGAAACGGGGACATGTTCCTTGCGCAATATATTCAGGAACGGGTCTTGTAGTAGTTGCCCTTTTGCACTCATGTTCTTGTTCTCCGATTTCTAGACTGCTGTTTGCAGGCAGATAGCCCCATCCGGGCCCATCTTTAACCCAGGCTTATCGCCAATTCACGTGAGACGGCCACACAAATCAATAAAAGCGCCTGTTTTTTGCCTGACCGAAATAAAACTCTAACTCAAACGCACGACCTCTGCACGGAAGTCAGTCACCACAGGACGACAGACAGCAATTTCCGGGCCGGGTTCCCTGCAACAGTTGTTCCCAAGGCAGAAATTACCTGTGACAAACAGATTCGCACGCTTCGTAGACGCAGAAAGCACGCCGGATGTGCACCCATCAGCTATACATTTTTTTTGAGCGGATACGGCCCCGGCGTCTCTGGCGCTCCTGGCTCGCGGTGATTTCCTGAGGTTTCTTGTGCGCGTAGGGATTGGTCGCCTGTTTCAGGTCCACCCGTAGTGGCGTGCCTTTTAGCTTGAACGCATCGCGAAATGCGTTTTCGAGGTATCGTTTGTAACTGTCCGCAAGATTGGCCAAACCTGAACCATGCACCACAACGACCGGGGGGTTATGTCCACCTTGGTGCGCGTACCGCAATTTTGGGCGGTTCAACCCATTCATCGGTGGCTGGTGTGCTGCCACAGCCGCAATCAAGGCTCGCGTGAGTTTGGGTGTCGAGAGCTTCGACATCGCGGCCGCGAACGCCTGGTCAATCGACGCAAACAAAGGCATTACGCCCATCCCGTCTTTGGCGGAAATCGTATGGAAATTGGCAAAGCTCAAGAAATGCAGCTTCCTGTCGTACTCGATCTTGGTGCGCTCCCGCGTATAGCTGTCGAGGTTATCCCACTTGTTGATACCCACCACCAGCGCCCTGCCGGATTCAAGAATGAAGCCCGCGATATGCGCATCCTGTTCCGAAATTTCCTGGCGCGCATCCATGAGCAGGAGTACGACATTTGCGTCTTCAATGGCTTGTAACGTCTTGACGACCGAAAATTTCTCTACCGCTTCAAAGACTTTGCCGCGCTTTCTGATGCCGGCCGTGTCGATAATGGTGTACTGCTTGCCGTTGCGCAAAAGCGGAATGTAAATCGAGTCCCTTGTCGTCCCAGGCTCGTCAAATGCAATCACCCTGTCTTCGCCCAGCAGGCGATTGACGAGCGTGGATTTGCCGACGTTGGGCCGCCCAACGATGGCAATTTTGGGATGGTCGGGATCAGGTTCGTCGACAGC
>JAJAYN010000109.1 GCA_026786225.1 Burkholderiales bacterium
ATGAAGTGTTCGAGGAACAATGCGGCCGTGACCGCGCCCGCTTGCGGGCCACCGGTGTTGACCAAATCAGCGATGGCAGGCTCGATCATCGCGTTGTACGGCTGCCAGAGCGGCATGCGCCATAGCGGGTCGCGGGTCGTTGCGCTGGCTTTGATGAGCGCGGCAATCCATGATTCGTCGTTGCAAAAGGTCGCCGGCAATTCAGGGCCAAGCGCCACGCGCGCCGCACCGGTGAGTGTGGCGAAATCGATGATGATCGCAGGCTTGCTTTCGGCGGCGAGCGCCAGCGCATCCGATAGAACCACGCGTCCTTCGGCGTCGGTGTTACCGATTTCTATGCTGAGCCCTTTGCGGGTAGCGATGACATCGCCGGGACGATAGGCGTTGCCGCTGATCGCGTTCTCCACGGCGGGCACGAGCATGTGCAAATAGACTGGCAATTTTTCAGCCATGATGAGTCTGGCGAGGCCGAGCGCATGCGCGCCACCACCCATGTCTTTTTTCATCCAGCGCATGCCATCGGCACCTTTAATGTCCAGGCCACCTGTATCAAAGCAGACGCCTTTGCCGACGATGGCCACGCGAGGATGAGATGAATCACCCCATGTCAGTTCGATCAGGCGCGGTGGGCGGTGGCTGGCGCGACCGACTGCGTGTATGGCGGGGAAATTGTGCGCGAGTAAATTGTCACCCACCCACTCGCGGAAGCTGGCACCAAATTCTTTCGCCAACCCCTGTGCGACTTGAGCCAGATGTTCCGGGCCCATGTCCTCGGTCGGGGTGTTGACGAGATCGCGAATGAGCATGCTGGACGCGAGCACTTTCTCGGCGCGCGTAACCGCATCGCTTGTCGCAACGACCAGATTCGCGGGTGCGCGCAAAGCTTTTTTGTAGCGGGAAAATTGGTAACTGCCGAGTCCCCAACTCAACACTGCTGCGTATAGGTCAAGCGTATCGTGATGGCTTGAGATTGTGTAGTTGCCAGCAGGGAGCGCCAACGGAAGATGCGACAAGGCGTACACGTCGCCTGCATCTTTGACGCCCACCAATACTTGCGCAATACCGCCTTCGGGCGCGGGTATGAGCGCGTGCGTGTGTGGCTTCGCGCAGAATTCCGTCGCCGTAATCCATGCGCGCGATCGGGCATCAGTGTGGGCGAGATAGGCGTCAAAGCTCGCGCTATGAATGACGATGACAGGTGTGGCGCTTGCGGCCAGCGATGGATCGGTAATGATGGTCATGGGCACCGGCGATCTAGTAAATAATGCCAACCAACGCGCCGCAGGAAAGCGTCGCCAGCGTTCCCGCAATCAAGCTCTTGTAACCGAGATCGATGATGTCATCGCGCCGCTCCGGGCAGATCGTGCCGAGGCCGCCGATCATGATGCCGATCGAGGCGAAGTTGGCAAAACCGCAGAGTGCGTAAATCATGATGACGCGGCTACGTACCGAGAGCGCATCCGGGGACAGCTTGGCCAGATCGAGGAAAGCGATGAATTCATTGAGCACGGTCTTCGTACCCATCAGCGAACCCGCGGTCTGTGCTTCGCTCCACGGAATACCGATCAGCCAAACGACCGGCCTCATGATCCAACCGAGGATGCCTTGAAGTGTTGGTGCCGAGTCCTTATCGAAAGGGATGGCAATGATCATGTTCGTGAGCGCAATCAATGCCGTCAATACAATCAGCATCGCGGCGACGTTAATGAAGCTGGCAACGCCGTCCACTGTTCCCTGCGTGACCGCATCCATGACGCTGCTCGAAGGCCGTTCTGTCGCAATGGCACCATCAGTGACGGGGCCCTCATGTGGAATCATCAGTGCCGAAAAGGCGACTGCCGCAGGTGCACTGATGAAAGAGACGATCAGCACATGGCCAATGGCATCCGGGACCACCGGACCGAGGATAAAGCCGTACACCACCATCACGGTGCCCGCGATGCCGGCCATACCGCCTGCCATCGTGATGAACAATTCACCGCGCGAAAGCTTGGAGAGGTAGGGTTTGATAAACATTGGCGCCTCGACGGTGCCTAAGAAAATATTGGCGGCGGTTGAAACGCCGACCGCGCCGCCAATGCCAATCGATTTCTTCAGTACCCACGAAAACACATTGACGATAACGGGCAGGATGCGCCAGTAAAACAGCAACGAGGACAAAGCCGAAACGACGATGATGAGCGGCAGCGCCATCGTCATCAGGATAAAAGTATTACCCCCGTCCTTGACCGCAAACGGTGCATCGGCAGGATTGCCGGACGCGCCGAGGTAGCCGAACACAAAATTCGTCCCTACGCGCGTTGCTGCGGCAACGCCATTGAGCGCATCGTTGAGTGCTGAGGAAGCCTCTTTGAACCACGGAAACTTGAACAGCAGCAGCAGCATGACGACCTGCAAAATGATGGCGCCGATCACGGTGCGCCAGTTAATGACTTTGCGCTTTTCCGATATTGCCCACGCGAAGGCATACAAAATAAAGAACCCCATCAAACTCTGCAAGGCGAGTGCCATTGTTGATTTACTCCTGTTTCCAAATAGTGTGAGGGGTAAACAAAAACAGGGCCGCAAGCAATTTGCGGTTCTAATTTTGCAAGGGAAAATCATACGCGGAATTGGCCGTCGCAATTTGCCCGGACAATTGACCACCAGCGTATCCAGTCTGCCGCGAATGTTCGCGTAAAATGCGGAGTCCTATTATTGAGGTGTCTTCATGAAGCGCATTTCGTTCGTTCTCGCGGCAGCAGTATTGTGTGCATCGTGTGGTCAAGCGCCCAAGACGACATCCACACTACTTGCGCTCAGCGCGACGGTCGAGGTGAAAATAATTGCCTTCAATGACTTTCACGGAAACCTCAGGACGCCGAGCCTGCGCGTAGCGGTGCCGGATGCTTCCCAGTCAACCGGCATACGTTTTGATCCGGCTGGTGGCATTGAGCAATTCAGCGCGCTGGTGCAAAGCCTGAAGGCAATGAACAAAAACGTCGCGGTCGTTTCCGCGGGCGATATGGTTGGTGCCACGCCGCTGCTGTCTGCGTTGTTCATGGACGAGCCGACGATTGAGGCGATGAATCTGGTTGGCGTCGATATTCACGCTGTCGGCAATCATGAATTCGATTACGGCGTCAAACATCTCAAGCGTCTGAAGGAAGGTGGCTGCAAGCTCGACGAGAAAACCGGGCAACCGGATTGCGGCGGTCGTCCTCCCTATGCCGGTGCAAAGTTCGACTTTCTGGCGGCGAACGTGATCGTTAATGCCACTGGCCAACCACTATTTCCGGCGTTTGCTGTGAGGGAATTCGAGGGCATCAAGATTGGCTTCATCGGTCTCACCACGCGCACGACCCCATCTATCGTGCGTCCCGGCGGCACGGTCGGGTTGACGTTTAAAGACGAAGTCGAAACGATCAATGCGCTGGTGCCTGCGCTCAAGGCGCAAGGTATAGAAGCCATCGTGGTACTGATGCACGAAGGTGGTGTACAAGCGGGCACCATCAATCAGTGCATCGACTTCCAGGGTCGCGGGCGGGAAATCGCAGAGGGGCTTGATCCTGCCGTTCAGGTCGTGATTACCGCACACACCCATCGGTATTACATTTGCGAACTTGGCGACAAGCTAGTCACCGAAGCCGGTAGCTACGGCACAGTTGTGACGGACATTGACCTCGTGATTGACCGATCAACGCGCAAGATCATCGCCAAGAAAGCGCGTAATCTCGTCGTCGATCCCAAGGGTGCCAAAGATGCAGTGCTGACGACCCTTGTGGATAGTTATGCCAAGCTTTCGGCACCGCTTGAGAACCGCGTCGTTGGAAAGATTACACGGGAAGCGAGTGCAGTGGTCGGTCCATCCGGTGAGTCCACGCTAGGCAATTTGATCGCGGATGCACATTTGTTTGGCACAGCAGCGCCAGATCGGGGTGGTGCCGTGATTGCCTTCAATAACCCTGGCAGTCTTCGCGCGCCGATTATTCCTGATGCAGAAGGCGGCGTGAAATACGGAGAGCTGTTCAAGTCGCAACCGTTTCAAAATGACTTGATCATCATGACACTCACGGGCAACCAGATTAAAAACCTGCTGGAGCAGCAGTTTGGAAGCGCAGACCGTGCACGATTGTTGGGGGTTTCAAAGGGATTCAGCTACACATGGGATAACGCCCGGCCACGCGGCGAGAAAGTTGTTCCCGGCTCGATGAAGTTGAATGGTGCGGCTGTCGAGCCGTCGCTGCAATATCGTGTGACGGCAAATAGTTTTCTTGCCGGTGGCAGTGAAGGGATGGGTATGTTCCGCGAGGGTACCGAGCGGCAAGTAGGCATGCTCGATCTGGAGGCACTGGTGGAAATGATCGCGGCGGGTTCGCCCTACACGCCCCCTTCGGTTGGAAGGCTCACGCGCCTGAACTAAGCCAGGCACTGGGTATCGGGTTGGCACCAGATGGCGGCCCAGGAAAATCCAGTTTGAGGTTTCAAAAATTATTTCGCGGTTGGGGGCACAAATCTGTTGCGCGAATACAACAATTTGCCTGACATTGCTTGCAAATTTAAACCAGTAAACTTAATGGATTGTCGCGATTGTGTTTTTTAAGTATTTGTTTTTTCTGAAAAAACAGATGCATGTCTGACTAAATGGTCAGCGCGTAATTCACTTCCATTCACGAATCCGTCATAATCGACCGGTACAACGTCGGTGGGCTTCGACGACAGCGAACCTGGTTCTGATTTGGGCTGGTTTGACGAATACAAGTTCGTGCCGTTTGCGGAAAAATTTTTCAAAATCTCTATTCGGGGTTACAACATGACAAAGACTCATCGGGCCGGACTCTCCAAGATCGCTCTCAGCGTTGCACTTGCACTCGCGACGATTCCAGCGATGGCGCAAAACACCACATCGGCCGTCGGTGGCCGCATCATCGGCACAGACGGCAAGCCGGCCGGCGGCGCACAGGTCACGATCCTCCATACGGAATCGGGGTCGCTTACCACGACCATCACCGACACGGAAGGCCGCTATTCTGCACGTGGCTTGCGCGTTGGCGGCCCGTTCACGATTACCATCTCGAAAGCTGGCGTCACCGAAAAGCGGGAGGGCGTGTTCCTGCAGTTGGCTGAGACAGCAAGTGTGGACGCGAAACTGGGCGGCACAACCCAAGCGGTGGAAACCATCGTTGTGACGGGTCAAAACGTCGGGTCGGACAAGTTCAGCAATACGGCGATGGGTGCGGGCACCAGTATTGGACGCGCAGACAT
>JAJAYN010000110.1 GCA_026786225.1 Burkholderiales bacterium
GATCGAGGGAGAGGGGGTAAGCAGTGAAATAGAGTCCCCCGCCAAAATCTCCGCCATCGGCCTGCGCGTCGCCAACCACGCCACCTATCACGGGCTTTCTCTCAACATCGACATGGATCTCGAACCATTCTCGCGCATCAACCCCTGCGGCTACGAGGGCTTGGCCGTTACGCAAATGCGCGACTGCGGTGTCGATTTTGGTGGGGGGGATAAAATGCAGCTTATCGGCGACAGACTGGTCGCGCATCTCAGGCAGCAACTTTATGGAACGCATCATGGCTGAAGCCGGCGTCAAACAAACATCGCAGGAAAAGATGGCCCGCATCCCCATCAAGGTGGTGCAGACCGAGCGCCTGAAGAAGCCCGAGTGGATTCGCGTCAAGGCGGGCTCCACGACATCACGCTTCTACGAAGTCAAGCAAATCCTGCGCGAAGCCAATCTGCACACGGTTTGTGAGGAAGCGTCATGCCCAAATATCGGCGAGTGCTTCGGCAAGGGCACCGCGACGTTCATGATCATGGGTGACCTCTGTACGCGGCGCTGCCCATTCTGCGACGTCGGCCACGGCCGCCCGTTACCGCTGGACCAGGACGAGCCGCGCCATCTCGCCGAAACTATCGCCAAACTGAAATTGAAGTATGTCGTCATCACCAGCGTGGATCGCGACGATCTGCGCGACGGTGGCGCCGAACACTTTGTGAACTGCATCCGCGAAACCCGAGCGTTGTCGCCAAATACAAAAATTGAAATCCTCACCCCCGATTTCCGTGGCCGCCTCGATCGCGCACTTGGCATTCTGCGTGCCGCGCCACCAGACGTGATGAACCATAACCTCGAAACCGTGCCGCGCCTTTATTTGCAAGCGCGACCTGGCTCGGATTACGCGCATTCGCTGAAACTACTAAAAGACTTCAAAGCCGAGCATCCAAATACACCGACCAAGAGCGGATTAATGGTAGGCCTGGGTGAAACGAACGAAGAGATTCTGGACGTGATGAAGGACTTGCGCGCGCACGATGTGGACATGCTGACGGTTGGGCAGTATCTACAGCCTTCTGGACACCATCTGCCGGTGCTGCGCTATGTGACGCCGGATGAATTCGACATGTTTTCACTTGAAGCGGAAAAGATGGGATTCATGCATGCGGCGTGCGGACCGATGGTCAGGTCGTCATATCACGCAGATCAGATGGCGCATGAGGCGGGGATTGCCTAGACAGTCTGAGTCGACACTTGAGCGCATTTCTCTCATGGGCCGATAGCTACAAACTCGATTGCTAGTCGGCTACATACCTAAAATCAGGTAGCCTATAAAAATAAATACCAATCCGATTGAGCGCACGAATAAGGCGGCATGCCTAGAACTATAAATCCAATGCGCGCCATCGAATCGCTTGATATTACCAAAGCGATTGCGCAGGCGGATGGCGGCGTGAGGGAATATCAACTGGATCATTCCCAGTAACATTGCACTCAGCCCAAAAATTATGTTGAAAGCATCTCCACCCAACTGTAAATTCCCCCCCATGGAATAGAAAGGGTCAACGTCATTTATTTTCAGCGGTTGGCCGAACAATTGAGCCGGCCGCTTCAATTCTGCGGCTTGCTAATGCAGTGGCGCAGTGAAAAAGCCTCCAGGAAGCAAATTGCACGAGCGGCCGCCCGATTGTGTCATTCGCCGCATTCGACCACATTGCACGCCCCAACGGGTCGGAGTCAAATTGATTTCTACCTTTATCGACTTCACTCTAAGCGCATATCGTGAAGTGCTGTACTACGCCGCAATCAACACCTCTGCCGGAATCCCGAGGCCAGTGTGCAGCTTCCGAATCATCGCAAGCGACAGCGGACGCTTTCGATTGAGGACTTCATAAGCGCGATTGGCGCGTCCGAAGACGGGAAGTAAATCCTGTACCGTCAATCCGCGCTGCTCCATGACAAATTTGATGGCTTCGACTGGATCGGGTGGCAGCATCGGATAGTGTTTTGCTTCGTAAGCCTGGATCAATGTGACGAGGATATCCAGTCGATCACCATCTTGGCTGCCCGCCTTGGCCTGCATCAAGCCCTCTACCACTTTCAAAGCAGCATCAAAGTCACGTTTGGTACGAATGGGTTTGATGTTCATTTTGTTTCCTCAAATCGTTTGCGCGTCGATTGCATCATATTGTTTGTGCGTGCCAATAAAGCGAACGTAGACGACGCGATACGGATAATTGATCCACACCACCAAACGATATTTGTTGTCTGCTAAATTGAAGATGACACGCCCATCCTTCAAGATGCTCGCAGTTCTCAAATCCGCTTTAACATCGGCAGGCGACTTCCAATCGGCCGCTTCGGTATGCTGGAACCACGTTCGGGCGGGTTCCTTGACATCCTTGTAAGCAGGGCTTGATTCCCAAAACTGCTTAAGTGTCCGGTAGGCGATGACACGCATGCCGTAGTTTAGTCCCAAACGGGGACTATTTGTAAATAAACTTTATGGCAATGCCTTTCGTTTGGTTGCAAACTAATATCGATTCCGCGAATCGCTGGGGCAGCATATTAGTGTGGGTAGCGCCCGTGATCAACAGGTGTGTGCGCACGCTACGCTTTGTCTATCTACCAACTTTGTATTCCTGCTGGCGCGGAGATGACAATACGATTAAATCCCCGCTCTCACTGCCCTCGCCTGTAGCGCCTCGCTCAAACGCGCCTGCGTCACCAACCGGGACAACTGCGAATAGCTGCGCGAAAGCGATTGCAGCAAATTGCACTGAATCGCGTGCTGGGTTTTCACTTCGGCGCCCGACGTTCCTTTATATAGCGCCATGAATGCCACTGCCGAAAACTCCAGAAGTACGGAGTCTTCGCGCGCCAGCGTATTCGCGTTGTGCGGTGAATCAGCCAGAATCCCCATGTATCCGACCAGCGAACCAGGGCCAAGAACCGCAAGTCGTCGCACACAATTCTCAATGTAAACGTTGGCTTCGACCGCACCGCGCACGACCAGATAGCAGGCATTCGCTGGCTGCCCCGCTGAAAAGAGCCACTGCCCGCGCGATACTTCCAGTATTTTTGCCGACGCCACCACACTGGCGATTTCATCACCGGTAAATCCGCTGAAAAAAGACAGGAGCGACAAGAAGCGTTGGTAATCGAAACTGCTACTGATCGTTCGCGGCGTGTTCGCAAGCGGATCGCCACGAGGTGCCGAAACCAGTACCCTCCTGTCTTCGGGCGCAGTTTGCCTTTGCAATTCACCATTCATCATGCCCAGACGCGCGACCAATCCGGAGGTGATGGTGCGCTGGATGGCAAGGGCGGCGGGATTCCTGCCGGCAATGAGTGCGCGGAATAAATTGCGCTCGATGAACCACCCGTCTACATCTGTCACGGCAAAAACGCTGGCGATGGATTGACCATTGTCGAGCAGCGACATTTCGCCAAACATGCTGCCGTCGGCCAATTCAACGACCGTCTTTTCACCACCGCCGGGTAAAGTGAGGCGCGCTTCGATGCGACCTTTGCGGATCACATACGCGCCGCGCGAGGGCTCACCGTGTCGCACCATGCGGCTGCCGGCGACAAACGATATAGGCTGTGCCATCGCGAGCAACTGCGCGGCGTCCGACATGTCGAGCCCGCAACAGATGCCGGTGGCACAAAATGCATTAAGACCAATGTCCGGGGAGTCGGCGGAAAAGTGGCTGGCGTTCATCGTTGAAAAATCGGTTGCATTTATCATGAAGTCTACAACGATCATTGTGCTGCATAATCCTCGGTAGTCAAATCATGTGCCGCGCCCTCCTCTATTTAGGTCAGCCTGTAC
>JAJAYN010000111.1 GCA_026786225.1 Burkholderiales bacterium
ATGCTGCGATATCGCCACCCATCACGCCCGCACCGATCACATGCGCGTGCTTGATCTCGCCGTCCTTGCCGCCCGCACCGAGCGCTTTCATACGGTCCTGCAATTTGAAAATCCGCACCAGATTGGCGGTCGTGGGATGCGTGAACAAGCTGGTCATCGACGACGGGTGCTCGGTAGGGACGTTACGTGGGTCACCGCCGAAGTTTTCCCACAAATCGATGATGGCATACGGCGCGGGATAGTGATCTTTACGCGCTTTCCTGGCGACTTGCTTCCTCGACATATTGGCGATGATGCCGCGCACCACCGGCCAGTTGGTGATTGCGTCCTTGAATGCAGGCGTATGCGGCGCGGGTGGCTTCTTCAGCAACATGGTGGCAGCATTGACGAAGTGCCGACGCGGTGTGGCGACGTCAACGAGTCCCATTTTCTTTGCGCGTCGGGCATCGACTGCGCGGCCGGTGAGCATTAAATCCAGCGCCTGTCCTGCGCCAATCAATGCCGGCATGCGCTTGGCGCCACCCCAGCCCGGCACAATGCCGATCATCACTTCGGGCAACGCCATTTTTGTTTTGGGGCCGTCGTCCATGATGCGGTATTTGCAGGCCAGGGCAAGCTCAGTACCTCCACCCATACAAAAGCCGTGGATCAACGCGACGGTTGGGAATGGCAGTGCGGCAACCTGATCAAAAACGACATTACCCAGCGTGGTGAACGCAAGCGCTTCCTCCGCGCTTTTGAGCGTCGTGAATTCGTCGATATCGGCACCAGCGGCGAAGCCGTTTTCCTTGGCCGAAAGCATCGCGAGGCCACGCGGTTTCTTCGCCAGGGCTTGCAAGCTTTTGCAAATGTCATCGAGTTCTCGCAGTACTTCGCTTGAAAACGTATTGGTGCTGGTTTCCGCGCGATCAAACGTCAGCCAGGCGAGGTTATCGGCGTCGGTTTCAAGACGCCAGTGTTTCCAGTTGTTCATGTTCTGCTCCGGTAGTGCGATTTTTGAATGCGGCTTTAATGGCTGCGATTGCTTCTGCAACGGGCGCCAGCGAGTGGATCATGGCGATGTGCCGATTCGAAGCACCAGCATCCGCGCGGCTTTCCAGACACTTTTGCCATGCGATGCCCGTCGTTGCTGGTGTTTTACCACTGTGGTCTAGCCAGACGGCCGACATACCCGCATTGATTGCGCCGACGATATCGTTGGTCCAGTTGTCACCAACAAACACCGTATCCTGCGGGCGCGCGCCGATTCGCTCCAGGGCGATGGCGAAAATTTTCGCGTCTGGCTTGGTGACGCCAACATCTTCCGAGATAACGACTGTTTCGAAATAGCCCGCAATATTCAGCGCACGCAGTTTCTCGATTTGTTCCGCCGTGCTGTTGTTGGTCACCACGCCTAGTCGGCAATGTTCGCGTAATGCATCCAGCAATTCGATGGTGCCGGGTACGAGATGCCGATTGGCCTGATGGCCTTCGCGATAAAGCTGTGCGGCCTTAATCGCCGTGGCGGCGTCTAGGTCGCGTTCAAACGCCGCAAACAACGTTTGCATACGGGCGACGCGGGCATGATCCAATGTAAATTCGCCGGCGAGAAAGCGTGCGTGGAAAATTTCCAGCACCTCAGCGTGCTTGGCAACAAATGGTTCGAACGGAAGATCCGGCGCATGCACGGCGTGCATCGCGCTCAACGCGTGTGCAGACGCCCGCCGATGATCGAATAGCGTGTCGTCAAGATCAAACAGGATTGCGCGCGGCCACATATCCGTCATGCGCGGACGCCAGATACTGGTTTCATGAGTGGCGCCGAAAGGTCAGACGCGCTCAAGCAACATCGCGCCACCTTGCCCGCCACCGATGCAAAGCGACGCGGCAGCGAATCTGCCGCCGGTGCGCTCCAGCGTTTTCAGCGCGTGCAACACGACGCGCGCACCGGATGCGCCAATCGGATGGCCGAGCGCAATTGCGCCGCCGTCGACATTGAATTTGGCGCGATCGATTTTGCCGAATTTGGCAAATGCGGCACCATCGAGTCCGAGTTTCTCTTTGCAATAGGCCTCGGACTCCCAGGCGGCAAGGCAGCCAAGCGCTTGTGCGGCAAACGCTTCATTGATTTCCAGCGCATCCAGATCGTTCAAGCCCAGGCCGTGACGCTGCAGCATCGGCGTAATGGCGTGCACAGGCCCCAATCCCATTTCAGCAGGATCAAGCGCACTCCATTGAGAATCGACGATGGCACCCAGCGGCTTGAAGCCGAATTTGTCAACCGCTGCTTCAGAAGCCAGAATCAGCATCGCGGCGCCGTCGGTGACCTGCGAGGAGTTTCCAGCCGTCACGTTGCCATATGTTTTATCGAAAACAGGCCGTAACTTTGCCAGTCGCTCAGGCGTGGAGTCGGTGCGTACGCCGTCGTCATCCTTGTACACATTACCCTTGGTGTCGATCAGCGGTTCGATTTCGCCGTAATGCCCGGCTTCGCGGCCTGCCAGCACTTTGCGGTGCGAGTCAGCAGCAAATTCATCCATCATCTGTCGCGTAATGCCGAAACGCTTGGCGACGATTTCGGCAGTTTGCCCCATAGACAATTTCACGATGGGATCCGTCAAACCCTTGAGAATGGCGATGACCGGCGCGAGATAGGCAGGCCGGAATTTCACCGCCACGCCTGCGCGCTGGCCGAACGATTTTGCACCATACCAATCCGCCAGCCAGTTCACCATTGCGGGGCCGAACAATAATGGTGCATGACTCATCGCGTCAGTACCGCCAGCTAATACAAGCTTGGATTTGCCCGCAAGAATATTCATGCACGCGGAATCGAGCGCCTGCATGCCCGAGGCGCAGTTTCGCATCACCGTCCACGCAGGAACCTTGTCGCCGCAGCCCAACCGCAGCGACACGACCCGACCGATGTTGGCTTCGTCCGCCGATGGCATTGCGGCACCAACGATGACTTCGTCAAATTCCGTTGGCGAGAATTTTTGTCTTGCCAGCAGGGGGCGAGAGCAACCGACCGCCAGATCGCCGCCTGAAAATGGGCCGGGTTTGCTTTTGGCTTTCAGGAATGGCGTACGCGCGCCATCAACGACATAAACTTTCCCACTCATTCTGCAGCCTCAGCCTGCTGCCAGACTTCAGGTTTGCTGGCCACTTCCTTGCCGAAGTGCTTGTCGAAATCATCGACCATAATGATTTCATGCTGCAGCGCGCGTGCGCGTTTCCAGAGTGCCAGTTCCGTTTCGGTAATCACGGACAGCTTCATGGCTTCTTCATATTGGGCATCGGTGCCGTGAACACTCAACCGACCCGCTTTTTTCGCTGCGCGTACTTTGGCGTCGATGGGCTCCGCCGCGATGACCGCGTGCATCGCCGCTTCCAGCTTGCCCAGCAAATCGGTATCGCTCTTGGGCAGATACATGCCGGCGATCAAGCGGTTGCGGGCTGCAGATGGCTGGATGAGCAGGTCGGCGACTTCGTGGCCCATCTGGTCGCTTGGCTGAATGAGTGTCAAGCCGCGCGGGAATACCAGCCTGCGCAGTAAAAACGCGACGAAGCGATTCGGGAAATTTTCAATGACACCATCCATCGCCACCTGAATCTTGAACGCCGAGTCGTATAACGCCCAGCGCAGGAAAGGCAGCTCGTCGGTTTGACGGCCACGCTGATCATAGAACTTCAACGCACACGACGAGAGATACAAGAGCGAAAGCACGTCGCCGAGGCGCGCGGATAATTTTTCTTTGCGTTTGAGCGAGCCGCCGATGACGAACATGCTGACGTCGGCGAGGAGTGCAAAGGCGGTCGAGAACCGCGTCAATTGCTGGTAGTAGCGCTTGGTGTCGTCGCAAGCAGGTGCCGACAATCCACGCGCACCCGAAATGCCGGTCCACATGGCGCGAGCGGCGTTCGAAAGTGTGAATGCAATATGACTCCAGAATGCGTCATCAAATTTTTCAACCGAATCTTCCTGTGCGGCGTGCATTTCCTTCAACACCCAGGGGTGACAACGTATTGCACCCTGACCGAAGATCATGAGCGAGCGCGTGAGGATATTGGCGCCTTCAACCGTAATGGCGATTGGCACCGACTGATAGGCAGCACCCAGATAATTGTTCGGCCCCATGCAGATACCCTTGCCGCCGTGCACGTCCATGGCATCGTTCAACACGATACGCATGCGTTCGGTCATGTGAAATTTTGAAATTGCCCCCAGAACCGAGGGCTTCTCCCCCATGTCCAGTGCACCCGCAGTGACCGTGCGGCACGCATCCATCAGATAGGTGTAGCCGCCGATTCGCGCCAGAGGCTCCTCGATACCTTCAAATTTGCCGATGGGCATCTTGAATTGCTGGCGCACGCGTGAGTAGGCTCCGGTTGCCATGGAGGTGAATTTGCCGGCGGCGATCGATTGCGCGGGCAGCGAAATGGAGCGGCCAGCGGCCAAGCACTCCATCAGCATGCTCCAGCCTTTACCGATCATCGGCTGGCCACCTATCAGCCAATCCATTGGGATGAACACATCTTTTCCGGAGTTGGGCCCGTTCATAAACGACGCGTTCAGCGGGAAGTGACGACGTCCAATGTTCACGCCCTTGTGCGAGGTGGGGATCAATGCGCAAGTAATGCCGAGATCGGTTTGCTCGCCGATCAACTTGTCGGGATCAAAACACTTGAACGCGAGGCCGAGAATTGTTGCCACTGGCCCCAGGGTGATATAACGTTTTTCCCATGTAATGCGAATGCCGAGCGTTTCTTTGCCCTCCCACATCTGCTTGCAGACGATGCCAACGTCCGGCATCGAGGCGGCATCTGAACCGGCGTCGGGTGCGGTCAAGGCAAAGCATGGTATTTCCAGACCCTTGGCCAGGCGCGGCAGGTAGTAATTTTTCTGCTCATCCGTCCCATAGTGCATCAGCAGTTCGCCAGGGCCAAGCGAGTTTGGCACCATCACGGATACAGCAGCGGTACTGCTGCGTGTCGAGATCTTCATCACGACTTGCGAGTGCCCATACGCCGAAAAACCCAAGCCACCGTACTCCTTGGGGATGATCATTCCAAGGAAACCCTTGTCTTTGATGAACTGCCAGACGTTTGGCGGCAAGTCATGAAGCTCGTGGGAGATTTCCCATTCGTTCACCATCGCGCATAGTTGTTCGGTCGGGCCGTCGATAAATGCTTGCTCTTCAGCGGTAACTTTGGGCGCGGGATAGTCCAGGAGTTTGTTCCAGTCTGGTTTACCGCTAAAAAGATCCCCATCCCACCATACCGTCCCGGCTTCCAACGCTTCACGCTCGGTCTGCGACATCTGCGGAAGAAGCTTTTTGTATATCTTGAAGATCGGTGCGGTGATGAGACTTTGGCGTAGCGATTTAAGATTGCCAATCACCGCGAACGCAATGAAGACAACCCACACCAAAGCGGCAATGACACCCGTCATTACGCCGCCGACCGTGAGTCCCAGCAGGCCTACGCACACGACAACCGACCAGACGGCTGCGCTTGCAGCGTGATAGGCGAGCGCCCAGATGACTGCAACGACTACGACAACAGATAACAGAATTGTCATCATGATTTTTCCTTTCTATGTTTCCGGAAACAAGTGGTGCCCGCCGTCCTCCGCCGGGCTTGGTGAACGCAGCCCAGCTGCCAAAAATGGCGCCAGACGCTTCAAGAGCAACTCGTCGTTGGTTGCTTCTTCTGGGTGTATCTGCGAGATTATTTTCAACATGTCTGCACCCGCGAGCGTGTAAGACAAGGCGCCCATCACGAAATGCAAACGCCAGGACAGTTCTTCGCGAGGGATGTGCGGCAATGCGCAGCTAAATGCTGAACGAAACCGCGCAATCATTTCTCGGTATTGGCTGGACAGGAATTCGCGGATGAATGGTGCCGGATCGGCATAGGCGCGGCCAAGCAGGCGCAAAAAATTCTTGCCGCCTTGTTGATGATCTCTCGCGAGTTTTAGTGCGGGGATAAACATTGCCGCAAGAATCTTCTCGCACGTCAGCGGCTTACCATCTGACGCGGACTCATATGCGGACAGCAACTGCATGCGGTCCTGGTTCATTGGGTCTAATCGTCGCGTAAGCACCGCTTGAAACAACTCTTCTTTCGAGCCAAAGTGGTAGTTGACCGCAGCGAGGTTCACGCCGGCAGCAGTTGTGATTAACCGCAATGAAGTGG